>JAKOQD010000094.1 GCA_029778515.1 Actinomycetes bacterium | reverse complement strand
GTAGCGCCACCCCAGCACTCGACGCTCCAGTAGCCGGCCTTGTCAATGTCCTCGCAAGCCTCGACCATGTCTTCGAGTGCCATACGGATCGCAATGAGGCTCTGGTGAGCGTCGCGGAGGGCGACCTCGGTAACACCAATGGTTCGCTGACTCATGGGAGCCATCCTCCCATCCCTACAACTACACCTCGTCGTATCGGGGCTTTTCGGACAGGCGTGAGACAGACCGTCTCAGGTGTGAGAAATGTTGCCAGCTCACGCCCGAGCGCCTGATCGCAGCCCGGCCGGACACCAGGCCGACCGGCGGCTTCACAGCGGGTCCGATCAGCATTCAGCGGAGGGTCCGTGACCTGCCGGACTACCTGGCGAGCTTGACCCCCGTGAAGTCGGTGAACTTGTGGATCTGGCCCCAGGTGAGCCGCTTGCTGGTGTAGGCCTTCACCTTGTGCCAGGAGCCGGAACGCCAGACCGAGCGATACGCCCGCACACTGCACACCCGTCCGTGATCACTAGTGCACTGCCAATCTCCGGCGTCCACGTATCGCTTCCCTGCGGAGGTGAAGAAGTGGTAGCCGCTTCCGTTGAAGCCGGCTCCGAGCAGGTACCACGACATATTGGCCCCCGGCGACTTGGCCGCCTCCTCGATGATCAGCGCGCCCCGGCGCCAAGTGAGAACGGTGAATCCGGCCCCGTCCCCGCTGAACGTGTTCAGGATGATCTCGGCGCCCTTGCTGCCGTCGAGTTTCGCCGTCGCGTACCAGGCGTCCTCGATCTCATAGGGATAGTCGGAAATGCTCACCTCCCGCTGGGCCGCGAGCCCGCGGGCGGTGGTGACCGTGACCACGGCGTGGGTGGCGTCCGGCTGGTTCAGGACGACCAAATCCTTGCGCCCGTCCCCGTCCACGTCGACGCTCGCGGTCCTTGCCGCGACGGCGGGGACGGCCGGACGCACGGACGGACCAGCGGCAGCGGCTGGCGAGTTCGGCAAGGAGCCGAGTGTGATGGCGAGCCCCAAGAGGCTGAGTGCGAGCTGGCGTGGGTTCATCGATTCACCGTCGTCCCACTGAATTCGTTCAGGTAGCGCGCCTCCGCCTGCTTTCGGGTGAGGTGGCGACGTACGGTGACCTTGACCTTCTGCCAGCGGTGCGCCCGCCAGCGGGATCGGACAACGGTCACCTTCTCGAAGATGCCCGTCCGCTCGCAGTCGCCGCACGAGAGGCTGGCGGCATCCACGTAACGCACCCCGCGCGAGGTGAAGAAGCGGTAAGTGAGCCACGTCGACGTGGTGTCCCCACCGTATGCCCAGAGCCTTCGCGTCACTACTTTGCCCGACACGTAGGGCGAGGCATGGGCCAGTGGTTCGGCAACGAGTGCACCAGACTTCCACCGAAGCACCAGCATCTCGTATTCGTTGGTGTTGATCAGGATCTCGGCGCCCTTTTCGCCATCGATCTTGGCTGTGCCGTAGAGCGGATTCTCCGTGTTCACGCTGACGTCCAAGCTCGCCATCCTCGACTTGGCTGTCGTGACCGTCACGTTCGCACCGCCGTCTTCGTACAGGTAGACCGACAACTCGTCCGGCCGGCCGTCCCCGTCGATGTCCACGTAGCGCAAGTCATTCAGTTCAGCCGGACGCGCCACCGGCGCTGGTCGGCGAACCTGCGGCTGCGCCTGAGCCTCGGTCGTGGTAGCCCCGAACAGATTGGCCATCGCGGCCAGAGCAATCACTGGGGCCAGTCTTCGTAGATCCATCTGGGCTCCTCACCTAACCGCACGGCACGCTCGTCCCGGGCGGACGCACGCTACCAAGCGATCCTCGGCCGCAGCCGGCCGTCCGCGAGGTTCATACGGGTTCATGCACACACAGGCGTCTTCGCCCAGAAGCGCGCCCACAGCTGCGGCGGGGCCAACCGGCCCGACCAGCTATTTGCGGATGTCCGGCAGCCGCTTGGTCAGCTCGGCCTCGAAGAGCTTGCGGACGGCTGCGGTGTCGATCTTTCCGTCAACCGTCGGCAGGCCCCCGGTGACGTAAAGCTGGCAGACCCGAAGCCAGGCCTCCCCCATCGCCAGGGTCAGCCCGGACGCGACCGAGGCGTTGATCACCCCACCGACCACGGAGCCGGCGCCCGGGATGAACTTCAGCAGCCCGGACGCGGCCGCCCGCCCGGCCGAAGTCGCCAGCGAGGTGGACGCGATCGCGAGCAGCGCCGCCTTGTCCATGCCGAGCCCGTGCAGGTGGGCGATGCGCGCCATCATCGACAGCTGGATCGGCACCAGCATCGCCGCGGACGAGAACGGGATCGGCACCGCCGCGGCCGCCGCGGCAGCGGTCACCGCGGCTCCGACGGCTTGTTGGGATTGCGTCGCCTTGAGCCGAACATCGATCTGTTGCGCGGCGACCAATGCTGAGCGGACCGCGTCCGGAGCCACGTGAAAGGTGGCCCCGAGGACCTCCATCAAGCCGTAGGGCGGCTGACCGGTGAACTGGTCCCTCATCGCGTAGGTCATGAACGGACGCCCGCCCACGATCGGCAGCTGCTTGGCCTCGATCTGCCGGGCAAGCTCGACCGCGTCCGGGTGGAACTGGCCGTCCCGCATCGGCACCTGGGTGAGCACCACCAGCACCGGCAACCCCAGTTCGTCGAGGGTGCGGATGAACCGCTCCTCGAAGTCCTCGAAGCGACGATCCATGCCGCGGATGCAGTACCAGGCGATGTGGATCTGCTCGCTGATCGCCTTGCTGCGGCTGTCCTTGATCGCCTTGGTCAGTTCCTTGATGATCTGGTCGTCGTCCTTGCCGAGCTCAAGGCCGCGGGTGTCGATGATGCCGAGGCTGCCGCGGGTGTCCAGATAGAGGTGGGAGCCCATCGTGACCGGGGCGCCGATGCCGGTGGCTGCCAGCGGTTCGCCGAAGATGGCGTTGACCAGGGTCGACTTGCCGACGCCGGTCTTACCGAACACGGCGATGTTGACCCGGCCAAGCTCGGCTGCCTGCTTCTCGTACTCGGCCTTGAATGATTCGGTGAACCACTGCGTCACGCGCCCAGCCTATTGGGGAGGTCGACAACCGCCATGGGTTGTCGCCCCGAGCCTCCCCGGATCGAGGTGTCCGACTCGGCCCGGATCGGGATCGGCATGGTCCGGCTCGGCCCGGATCGTGTGTTCAGCTCGGGCGGGCCCGCTCACCGGTTGAACCCACTTTTGACCGCTAATGGCCGGCCTCTCGGCGGCTCCACCGCGGCCGACCCAATTTTGACCGATTATCGGGCCCGAATTCGGCCTGAGAACCGATCAAAATTGGGTTGGTCGCTAGCGAGGGCTCCTGCACCGCCCCATAGCCAGCAAAAAGTGGGTTGAACCGTTGGCGGCGCCCGCAACGGAGTATCGGCTGCGCGCGTGTCTAGCCTCCAGCCAGCCCTACCCGTTCGCCGAAGCGGACGGCTGGGCGGCCGTCCGGGTGCCCTACGTCGGCGGCGAACTGGCCGCGGAGTTGATCCTGCCGCCGGCCGGCACCGCCCCGTCCGCGATCAGCACCGACACCTTGGCGAAGCTGCACCAGGCGCTGGCCGCCAGCACGTCCGAACCGGTGGAGCTCTGGCTGCCCACCCTCGATCTGGCGCCCAAGCCGCTCGACCTTCGCGGGGTGCTCGGCGATCGGGCGCCGTCGGTGCTCTGCGGCGCGCCGAACACCGACCTGTCCGGGATCGGTCCGCAGGATCTGTGCGTCAGCCAGGCCGTGCAGCAGGCGGTCCTGCAGCTGGACGAGGAAGGCACCAAGGCGGCTGCGGTGACCGAGATCGGCGCCGTGGCGTCCGGCGCGCCGGCCCAGCCCGAGCACAAGCTGCACCTGGACCGCCCGTTCCTGCTGCAGATCTCGGCCAGCAGCACCGGTTGGCCGCTGTTCCTGGCCGCCGTGACCGACCCCCGCCACTGAGTCGAGGAATCGCCAGAGTCAGGCGGAGACCTCGCGGCGAGTCGGCACTGAATGCAGCGGGACGGTCTTCACCGGCTCGCCGGTGAGGACGGCGACGATCGCGTCCTCGGTGACCTGCAGGTAGCTGCGTCCGTCGGGAGCGATGGAGTTGGCGTCGAAGTAGTGGTCCTTGACGTTGTGCTGCATCGGGCCGAGGTCAATGATCTCGATCCGGCCGTCCTTCAGCGCGTTCGTCCACGGCGAGAAGACCGCGTGCGGCCAGCGGCCGGCGAAGAGGATGCCGCCGAGCTTTTCCAGCGGGTCCTTGGAGCCGCGCAGGTGCCAGAGCTTTTGAATCCGGTCCAGGCCGTAGTCATCGGCCATCATGCCGCCAACTGAGATCACCTGCAGCGGGATCCGTCCGCCCATGCCCAGGTACCAGGCCGCACCGATCGAGATCTGGGCGCCGCCGCTCCAGCCGATCAGCGTGACCGGCAAGCCGCTGCCCATCGGGTAGCCGTGGCGGCGCAGCGCACGCATCACTTCCTGCGCGGTGCCGACGTTGTACGCCGGCCCGTAGCGGCGGTCGGCGCAGACGAACAGCTGCATCGCGTTGCGGGCATTGATCAGCATGCCGGCCAGGGTCTCCGGGTTCTTGAAGCGAAGCTTCTCCACCCAACGCCAGACCGCGGCGGTCGGACGCTGCGCGGTGAGCCCGTTGTTCGAGACCGAGTACGGGAAGACGTCGTGGATCACCTTCAGCCGGGTGAGCCGCGAGGAGAGGTTCTGGATCAGCGGCAACTCCTCCGGCGGGACGGAGTCGCCCCCGACCGCGCCGATGCCGGACAGGTAGACGACGTAGCCGTCGTAGGCGGAGTCGTCCGGCCCGGAGTCGATGGCGGCCAATTCCTGGACGGTGGCTGCGGCCTCGTCCGCGCCCTCCCGCGCCCACCAGCCCAGCGATTCCAGCGGCGCGAAGGTCAGGGCGAGGAGCACCAGCAGACCGAGGCCGATCAGCACGTTCACCAGGATCATGACCGCGCCTCCGGATCGAAGCGCTGCCCGAGCGGCAGGAACAAGTGCCCGGAAAGCAGGTCGCTGCCGGTGATCATCGAAGGCTGGCCCGAGACCAGCCGCCAGATCCAGTCGCCGATCCATCTGATCGGCACCGCGAACGCCCGGGACAGCACCTGCATGCACAGCCAGGAGATCAGGGTGATCCACAGCGCCGTCCAGTGATCGGTCCGGAACACCACGTCGACGATCACCCACAGCGCCACCATGCCCCAGACGTGCAGGAAGCCGGCGATCGCCGGCCCGGCGTACGGGACCAGCACGAACACCCCGAAGACCAGCGGCGCGGTAGCCAGCAGGACGGCGGTGACCACCGCGGTGAACCCTGGATCGAACCCAGAGATCAGCGGGCCGATGACGTAGATGACCGCGGCCTGCACCAGGTAGAGCAGCACCATGCCGATGCCGTTCAGCGCGAGCGTCAACGCGAACCGCCAGCCGCGCAGCCGGTTGAAGAAGATGACCACGGCGTCGCCCAGCAGCGTGGAGATGCCGGCGATGGCAGCCACCGCGACCGCGATCCCAAGTCGCTGCGGATGCTGCGCGATCCAGTCGGCGTTGCCCACGTCCAGGCCGAGGACGCCGACGATCACGCGTCCGACCGCGCCGAGGAACTCAAGGATGCCCATGCCGGCCTCCAGCCACTTCGGTACTGCTCGATCCCGGTCGGGAGCGGGCCTCGCCAACCTCGGCCAGCATCCGCGGGTGCTGCGGATCCGCAGGCTATCAGCGCGGGTTCGGCAAGGGGGAATACCGCATTGTGACCGTCATCGTCGTGCGGTGGCCCGCGGGCATAACGTAGCCGCGCTGTGCCCGCCCGCAATGCCGCGGCCTACCGGAGAAGGACCCCCATGAGCTTGTTGCGCACCAAGTCGATCGAACAGTCTATTGCCGATACTGACGAGCCCGAGTACCAGCTGAAACGATCCCTTTCCGCGCTCGATCTGACAGTCTTCGGGGTGGGCGTGGTGATCGGCGCGGGCATCTTCACCCTCACCGGACGCGCGGCGCACAACGTGGCCGGCCCGTCCATCGTGATCAGCTTCGTGGTGGCCGCGATCTGCTGCGCGCTCGCCGCGATGTGCTACGCCGAGTTCGCGTCCACCGTCCCGGTCTCCGGCTCGGCCTACACGTTCTCGTACGCGTCCCTGGGCGAGATCTTCGCCTGGATCATCGGCTGGGACCTGATTCTGGAGATGTTCCTCGGCGCGTCCGTCGTGGCGCAGGGCTGGAGCGCGTATCTGGGCGTGTTCCTGGAGAAGATCGGCGTCGTCCTGCCACCGGTGATCAGCTACGGCGGCCTGGTGGACCTGCCGGCGATCCTGCTCGTGGTGGTACTCGGCGGGCTGGTGACCATCGGCATCAAGGAGTCGCTGCGGGTCAACCTGGCCCTAGTGGCGTTGAAGCTCTTCATCGTGCTCTTCGTGATCGTCGCCGGCATCGGGTTCATCAACCCGGCCAACTACTCACCCTTCGTACCGCCCACCGCACCCACCGAAGCCTCGACCGGCTGGACGCAGCCGCTGCTGCAGTTCCTCACCGGCGGAGCGCCGACCGCCTTCGGCATAGGCGGCATCTTCGCGGGTGCGGCCCTGGTCTTCTTCGCCTACATCGGCTTCGACGTGGTGGCCACCACCGCCGAGGAGACCAAGAACCCGCAGCGCGACCTGCCGATCGGCATCATCGCGTCCCTGGCGATCTGCACCGTGCTCTACTGCGCCGTCGCGCTCGTGGTGACCGGCATGGTGCCCTTCGACCAGCTCGACCCGAAGGCCGCCCTGGCCAACGCGTTCGCCTTCCACGGCCAGGCCTGGATGGCCACCCTGATCTCGGCGGGTGCGGTGGCCGGCCTGACCACGGTGGTGCTCACCCTGATGATCGGCGCCACCCGGCTGATCTTCGCCATGTGCCGGGACGCGTTGCTGCCGATGAACCTGGCCAAGGTGCATCCGAAGTACCGGACGCCGTGGGTGATCACGATCATCGTGACCGTCGCGGTCGCTCTCGTGGCCGGCCTGACCCCGGTGGGCGTGCTGGAGGAGATGGTGAACATCGGCACCCTGTCGGCCTTCGTGCTGGTGTCGATCGGCGTGATCGTGCTGCGCAAGAAGCGTCCCGATCTGAAGCGGTCGTTCAAGGTGCCGTTCTCGCCGTGGCTGCCGATCGCGTCCGCACTGATCTGCGGCTACCTGATGCTGAACCTTTCGGTGGAGACCTGGCTGCGCTTCCTGATCTGGCTGGTGCTCGGCTTCGTGGTCTACTTCGCCTACTCCCGGTCCCGGTCGCGCCTGGCCACCGGCGTAGGCATCCGTCCGGACATGCTGGACGCGATGGGGCACGGCCACGCCCCCCAGGACCCCGACGACCAGCGCTAACCCCGCCACCCAGCCCACCACGCACCGCCCACCGCCCACCGCGGCGCCGGCCACCCGGACGCGGCCGGGCCACCCGGGCGACTGGGGCGATTTGCCGCCGAAGAGTGCATTTGCCGCCGATATTTCGGCGGCAAATGCCACTTTTGGCGGCGGATTCGGGAGAGGCGCGGACGCGCGGGGCGGGCGGACGCGCGGGAGCTACGGACGGTGGCGGCGCTGCTGGCCGTCAGCTAGGGCGGTGGCGATTCGATTGCGGAAGGCCCGACGATCGTTGAGATCTGGCCAGGTCCAGCGGACGACCACCCAGCCGGCGGCTTCGATGGCGGCCTGACGCCGCTTCTCCGCCATCACAGCGGCGGCTACCTCGCGCTCCGTTCCGGTGTACTTCACGGCTCCGTCGAACTCGCCCACCACTCCGTACTCCAGCCAGGCGAAGTCGGTTCGGCCCAGCCAGCGTCCGTAGTCATCGAATACCTCGAACTGGAGCACCGGCACCGGCAGCCCCACTTCGGCCATCCGCACTCGGCTGATCGATTCGGCGACGCTCTCCGCGCGACGATCGGCGAACTCAAGCGCGCGACGCAGCACGCCCGCGCCGCTGGTGTATCTGGCAGCCGCGGACATGTCCGCCAGCAACTGCGGATCGGCCTTCGCGTGCAACGCGGCATCCAGAATCGCGACCGCCCGCTCGTAGCTGACCGATCGAGCCAGATCGACCGCCGTCCGCTCCAGGCTGGTGACGCGGTAGCCGTCCAGCTCGATCAGGTCGGCGGAGTCCAGCCGAGCACAGCGGACGTGTAGTTGGTTGGTCCGAGCACCATGTCCACCGCTCGCCCGGGTGATCGAAACGCGGTGAAGCATCGGCTTCCAGACCGGCAATCCGTGGAGCACCGCGGCCGAGCCGTGGCTCAACACAGCGTTGGAAGCGAGGAGCGGCCAGGTACCGGCGACGAGCTGCCGGTGCTTGGCGAGGTCGTCCTTCGGCGCCTCCGTGGCCCACGCGCCATGACGTACCAGCGTGCGCTCGCCGAGTTCGAGCGACCTGGCCAGCTGCCGCTGGTTGGTCCCAGCCGCCCGCAGCTGGCTCGTCCGCAGAACATCCATGCCGCTATCGCAGCCCAAGCCGGACGCGTCCGCCAGAGCGGACAACACATTGACAACAATCGGACAACACCTTCTCGCCGGGCAACCCTGGCCGCGTCCGCGCAATTCGCCGCCGAAGCACGCATTTGCCGTGGATATTTCGGCGGCAAATGCCACTTTCGGCGGCGAATCCGGCGGGAGAGACCGGCGGACGGGACGGGAGCGGACGACGGACGGGACGGGCGAGGGCGGCGGCCGGGCGGGAAGCGGCCGAACCGGCGGCGTACCGGGTAGGGCGCGAACCGGTAGAATCGACGCCGAACTCGACGCCGAGGTCGGCGGCTCGCCGACAAATCGGCGCTCTCTAGCCAAATCGGAGACTCAATGCCCGTACGCGCCGACCTGCGCAATGTCGCGATCATCGCCCACGTCGACCACGGCAAGACCACGCTGGTGGACGCCATGCTGTGGCAATCGGGCGCCTTCCGCGAGAACCAGGACGTGAACACCCGGGTCATGGACTCGATGGACCTGGAGCGGGAGAAGGGCATCACGATCCTGGCCAAGAACACCGCCGTAGACCACGTTCTCCAAGACGGCTCCACGGTCACGATCAACATCATCGACACCCCCGGCCACGCCGATTTCGGTGGCGAGGTGGAGCGCGGCCTGGAAATGGTGGACGGCGTTCTGCTGCTGGTGGACGCCTCCGAGGGCCCGCTCCCCCAGACCCGCTTCGTCCTGCGGAAGGCGCTGGCAAAGAACCTGCCGATCATCGTGGTGATCAACAAGGTCGACCGCGCCGACGCCCGCATCGCCGAGGTGGTCGACGAGGTCTACGCGCTCTTCCTCGACCTGCTCGACGACGATGAGGCCCACCACCTCGACTTCCCGATCATCTACTGCGCCGCGAAAGCCGGACGCGCCTCGCTCACCCAGCCCGCGGACGCGTCCCTGCCGGATTCGGCGAACCTGGAGCCGCTGTTCCAGCTGATCATGGACACGATCCCGGCGCCGCTCTACACCGAGGGTGCCCCGCTGCAGGCGCACGTGACCAACCTGGACGCGTCCCCCTACCTCGGCCGGCTGGCGCTGTGCCGCATCGTCGAGGGCACCCTCACCCGCGGCCAGACGGTGGCCTGGTGCCGGCACGACGGCAGCATCACCAACGTCCGGCTCTCCGAGCTGCTGATCACCAAGGCCCTCGAACGGGTACCCGCGGAGTCGGCGGGCCCCGGTGACATCGTGGCGATCGCCGGCATTCCCGAAATCACCATCGGTGAGACCCTGGCTGACCCCAACGATCCGAAGCCGCTGCCGCTGATCCACGTCGACGAGCCGTCGATCTCGATGACCATCGGCATCAACACCTCACCCCTGGCCGGCAAGGTGGGCAAGCTGCTCACCGCTCGCCTGGTGAAGAACCGGCTCGACACCGAACTGGTCGGCAACGTCTCGATCCGGGTGCTGAACACCGACCGTCCGGACACCTGGGAGGTGCAGGGACGCGGTGAGCTGCAGTTGGCAGTGCTGGTCGAGATGATGCGCCGCGAGGGCTTCGAGCTGACCGTCGGCAAGCCGCAGGTGCTGGTGCGCGAGATCGACGGCAAGCTGCACGAGCCGGTCGAACGGCTCACGGTCGACGTGCCCGAGGAGCACGTCGGCACGATCAGCCAGCTGATGGGCACCCGCCGCGCGCGGATGGAGCACATGGTCAACCACGGCACCGGCTGGGTGCGGGTCGAATACGTGATCCCGGCGCGTGGCCTGATCGGCTTCCGCACCGAGTTCCTCACCGAGACCCGCGGCACCGGCATCATGCACCACGTCTTCGAGGGTTACGAGCGCTGGTCGGGCGAGATCAAGACCCGTCAGTCCGGCTCGCTGGTCGCCGACCGTACCGGCGTGGTCACCGGCTATGCGCTGTTCAACCTGCAGGAGCGCGGCACCCTGTTCGTCGCGCCCGGCGACGAGGTGTACGAGGGCATGATCGTGGGCGAGAACCCGCGTCCCGATGACATGGACGTGAACCCGACCAAGGAGAAGAAGCTGACCAACGTCCGCTCCTCCACCGGGGACGAACTGGAGCGCCTGATCCCGCCGCGGCTGATGAGCCTGGAGCAGTCGCTGGAATTCTGCCGCGAGGAGGAGTGCCTCGAGGTGACGCCGAAGAACGTCCGCATCCGCAAGGTGACCCTGGACGCGAACGAGCGGGCCAAGCAGCGCAACCGCGCCAAGAAGGCCTGAGTCGGATTCGCGGGCGCAGCGACCTGCCAGTCGGGACGGCCGTACGCCCGGTTGACGTTTGCCACCGAGACCGGCGTTTGCCACCGCCATCTCGGTCCGCCCTACTGCCCCGCCGCTCGATCCTGAGTCGCACCGGCGAAACTAGCGCTTGCCAGGGAATCTTCCCCGGCAAGGGTCAGTTTCGCCGGCTTGGCAATGTGCGCGGCAACCGGCAGATCCGGGCCACAGCTTTGGTGTCGGTAGCAGGCGCCGGTTTCGGCAGCAGGCGTCGGTTTCGGAGGAGGCGTCGCGCGACTTGGGTGTCCGAGCCGGGTCGGCCAGACTCGGGCTGGTCTCGACGCTGCCGTTCGGAGTGACCGAAGCCGAGCGTTAGGCTCATCCCATGTCGTTACCGGTGCTGGATGCCACCGAGCAGCGGGTTCTGGGTTCACTGCTGGAAAAGCAGCGTACGGTCCCCGCCAGCTACCCCCTTTCACTGAACGCCCTGCGGCTGGCCTGCAATCAGACGTCCAGCCGTGATCCGGTCGTCGACTACTCCGAGCGGACGATTCAGGACGCCGCCCGCGCGCTCAAGGACCGCGGCCTGCTGCGGCTGGTCTGGGCCGGCGCAGGGTCGCGCGTAGTGAAGTACCACCAGTTGCTGGATGAGGTGCTGCCACTGGACGAGGCCGACCGGGCCCTGCTCACCGTCCTGCTGTTGCGTGGACCGCAATCCCCCGGTGAGCTGAAGACCCGCACCGAACGCCTGCATGGTTTCGCCGACAAAGCCGAGGTGTCGGAGCGCCTCGAAGCGATGGCTGCCGCCGAGCCACCGCTGGTGCGGGAATTGTCGCTGGTCCGCGGCCAGCAGGATCGCCGCTGGGTACACCTGCTCGGACCAGTACCGGTCGGTGGCGCGGACGCGGAGGCGCCGCCAGCCGTGGATCGCGAGGCAGCGCTGGCCGAGGGCGCTGCCGCTCGGGACGCGAAGGTGATCGCCGCCTATGACGCGGCCGCCGCGGCGTACGCCGCCGAGTTCGGCGAGGAGCTGATCGAGAAGCCTTTCGACATCTGGCTGCTGGAGCGGGTGGCCGAGGCGGCCGACGGCCCGATCATGGATCTGGGCTGCGGACCGGGGCATATCGCGGCCTTCCTCGCCGATACCGGCGCCGAGGTGCACGGCCTGGACGCGTCCAGCGCGATGATCGAGCAGGCTCGCTCCGCCTATCCCGATCTGGATTTCCAGGTGGGCCGGTTCCACCAGTTGCTGCGTCCGCGGACGGCGGCGGCGTGGGGCGCGATCATCGCGTGGTACGCCTTCGGTCATCTGGCCCCGTCCGAGCTCGGCGCGGTACTGCGGACCGCGTCCGGCACCTTGAACCCGGGCGGACTGCTGGCGCTGGCGTTGGAACTCGGCGACCGGGTGCGGCACGCTGATTCCCTCTGCGGCGTGGAAGTCGACCTCGACTACGTCCTGCACGACCGCCAACAGGTGCTGGCCGCCCTGGCCGCGTCCGATCTGGTGGTTGACGAGTGGTACGTGCGAGCACCGGTTGGGGGCGAGGCCGATACCAAACGCCTATACGTGCTGGCGCGCAAGGCGGGCTGAGATTCGGCCCTCCCGGGCGAACGGTGGCTGAGCTTGACGAAGCCCCTCCCAACGGCCCATCGTCAGGCTCAGGGATCGTTGGGGGGAGGCCTCAGGGAACGTTTGAGGGATGACTCAGAGTCGGCCGAGGAAGCTCACTATCGCGTTCACGATCTCACGTTCGGCGTCGGTGCGGCTCACGGCCGGGACTCCGTCCCCGGACTGCGGACCGTAGCGGCCGAAGAAGCTGTGCACGCCGCCGTCGATCTGCAACAGCTTTGAATCCTTCGGGAGGCGCCTCAGCCCGTCCGCGATCTTGGCGGCATCGGCGACATTGTCGAACTCGCCCTTCAGGCTCGCTACCTTGAGCTTCGCGGACGCCAGGCTGGCCCCGTCCGGCGGGTAGGCGGCCATCAGCACCAGCCCGGCGACCGGCTCGCGTCCGGCCTTCAGTTCGTCGGCCAGGTATTGCGCGGCCATCGCGCCGCCGAGCGAATGCCCGGCCAGCACCACCTTGCGGCCGTCGGCGTACCGCTGGATCAAGGCGGACGCACGGTCGGTGTCGGTCACCGCGAGGTCGAAGGAGAACTCCGGGATCAGGGTCTCGTAGCCACGAACGGCCAGCATTCGGGCCAGCCACTCGTACGCCTGCGGACGCACCAGTCCGCCGGGGTAGATGATCACCAGGACGTCCTTCGCTGCGGTGCCCGCGGGCGGCGCGACCCGGATCAGCCGGCCGCCGGCGTCCTCGATCACCGGCGTTACCCCGATGGTGGCCTGGTCAGTGATCGCGTCCTGGCCGACGATCAGCGGTGGTCGGAAGAGAATCGGCCAAGCCCAGCCCGCACCGAAGACCAGCGCCAGCCCCAGCAGTAAACCCAGCCAGCGAAAAGCTCGCTTCATCGCACACCTCCCCCGCGACCATGATGAGGCTCCTCGGCCGCCCGCGTCAGTCGAAGTCGAGGGTTGTGCTGATCGAGGTCTCGAAAGCCGACCCCAGCAGTGGGGGCGACTTCCCACAGGTTTGAACCCACTTCCGGCAGGTTATGGCGGCCGTCACAGCTGGCCGAACCGGACCAACCCAAATTCTGCAGGTTATGGACGGGAATTCGGCCCGCGTAACCTGCTGTTTTTGGGTTGGCGGGAATCTGCCCCTGAACAGCCCCGCCATAACCTGACGAAATTGGCTTGAACGCGCGAGGGTGACGCCAACACCGTCGCAGCGGGCAAACCGGTTCGGGTCAGCGGCCCAAACCGGGCTGCGGCCGCCAGTGCAGCCCAGCGTCCGGGTCAACGATCGTCTCTTGGGCGGCCGCGATACCGTCGACGACCAGTTCGGCGTCTGTCGGTAACGTCCGCTTCAGCAGTGCGAGCCCGATCGGGCCGAGTTCGAAATGCCGTTCGGCCGTGCCCATGCGACCGACGACGCGCCCGTCGAGAAAGACGTCGGCGCCCAGTTCGGGCAGCCGCTCGGCGCTGCCGTCCAGGTGCAGC
>JAKOQD010000093.1 GCA_029778515.1 Actinomycetes bacterium | reverse complement strand
TACCTCGAAATGAGCACTGAACAGAACTAACTGGTCGACGCGCCCGCGTGGACCTGAAGGAGAGTAGTGGCTAAGGTCCGCGTCTACGAGCTCGCCAAGGAGCTCGGACTCGAAAGCAAGGAACTTCTGCAAACCCTCAATGACATGGGGGAATTCGTCCGGTCGGCCTCCTCGACGATTGAGGCCCCGGTGGTTCGGCGGTTGAAGGAAAAGGCCGCCGCAGCCCAACCAGCACCCGCCCAGTCGGCGCCCGCGCCCGCTCCGGCGCGCCCGGCCGCCAGCACCCCGCCGGCCAGGACCGCACCGGCCGAGACTGCCCCGGCCAGCGTCGCCCCTGCGGCGCCCGCCCCGGCCGTCCCGGCGCCCACCGCCCGTCCGGCTGCCCCGACCCCTGGCCCAGCGGCCGCCAAGCCCGCCGCAGCGCCGGTGGCCGAGACCGCGCCGGCTCTCGCACCGACGGCACCTGCTGCGCCCAGCGCGGCCGCGGCTGCCGCTCCGGCGCCGGCCGCCCCGGCCGAGCCGACCCAGGCGGCTTCGTCCGCGACGCCACGTCCTGGTGCCATGCCCGGTCCGCGTCCGGCTGCCCCGCGGCCCGCGCCGCGTCCGGGTGGCACCGGCGGCCTGCCTGGCGCCGGCGCCCGCAAGCCCGGTGCACCGCGTCCGGGCAACAATCCGTTCGCTTCCCGACAGGGCATGGGCGTGCAGCGTCCGCGGCCTGAGGGTGCCGCACCGGGTCGTCCGGGCGAGCGTCCCTACAGTGATCGTCCCGGCGGGCCGCGTCCGGCCGGTGATCGCATGCCGCGTCCCGGTGGCGGTGTCGCGGGCATGCCTCGACCCAATCCCGCGATGATGCCGAAGACTGCTTCGGGCAACCTCGGTGGCCCCGGCCGTACCGGTGTCGGTCGCCCGGGTGGTGCCGGCGCTGGCGGACGTGGCCGTCCCGGCGGTGCTCCCGGTCGCAGCGGCCCCGGTGGCGCGCCCGGTACCGGTGGTCCTCCCGGTGGTGGTGGCCGTGGCGGTCGTGGTGGCCGTGGCGGCTCGGGCACCCAGGGTGCGTTCGGTCGCGCCGGTGGTCCCGCGCGCCGTGGCCGGAAGTCGAAGAAGCAGCGCAGGCAGGAATTCGACCAGATGGAGGCGCCGACGATTGGTGGCGTGCGCGTCCGTCAGGGCGACGGCCAGACCGTCCGGCTGCGCCGCGGCGCTTCGCTGACCGACCTCGCCGAGAAGATTGGTGTCGAGCCGGCGTCCCTGGTGCAGGTGTTGTTCCACCTGGGCGAGATGGTCAATGCCACCCAGTCGGTGGCCGACGACACCCTGCAGGTGCTGGGTGCGGAGCTCAACTACAACATCGAGGTCGTCTCGCCCGAGGACGAGGACCGCGAACTGCTGGAGAGCTTCGACATCGAGTTCGGTGAGAACGAGGGTGGCGAGGAGGACCTCGCCCCGCGTCCGCCGGCCGTCACCGTCATGGGTCACGTCGACCACGGCAAGACGAAGCTGCTGGACGCGCTGCGCAACACCAACGTGGTCGCCGGCGAGGCCGGTGGCATCACCCAGGCGATCGGCGCCTACCAGGTGTCCACCGAAGTGGACGAGTTGGAGCGCAAGATCACCTTCATCGACACCCCGGGCCACGAGGCGTTCACCGCCATGCGTGCCCGTGGTGCGAAGTCGACCGACATCGCGGTGCTGGTGGTGGCCGCCGACGACGGTGTGATGCCGCAGACGATCGAGGCTCTGAACCACGCCAAGGCGGCCGATGTGCCGATCGTGGTCGCGGTGAACAAGATCGACAAGGAGACCGCTGATCCGGTCAAGGTGCGCGGTCAGCTCACCGAGTACGGCCTGGTGCCGGAGGAGTACGGCGGCGACACCATGTTCGTCGACGTGTCCGCCACCGCCCGCCTCGGTCTGGACGAGCTGCTGGAGGCCATCGTGCTGACGGCGGACGCGTCCCTGGACCTGCGGGCCAACCCGGACATGCCCGCCCAGGGTGTCGCCATCGAGGCGCACCTGGACAAGGGCCGCGGTCCCGTGGCCACCGTCCTGGTGCACCGCGGCACGCTGCGCACCGGCGATTCGATCGTGGCCGGTTCGGCTTACGGCCGCGTCCGCGCCCTGATCAACGACCAGGGTGAGACCGTCGATTCCGCGCCGCCGTCCATGCCGGTGCAGGTGCTCGGCCTGACCTCGGTGCCCGGAGCTGGTGACAACTTCCTGGTCGTCGAGGACGACCGGATGGCTCGCCAGATCGCCGAGAAGCGGGAAGCCCGGCAGCGGGCGGCCATGCTGGCCAAGACCACCCGGCGCAAGACGCTCGACCAGCTGTTCGAGCAGCTGGCCAAGGGCGAGGCCCAGGAGCTGCGGCTCATCCTCAAGGGCGATTCGGCCGGTGCGGTTGAGGCGCTGGAGGACGCGCTGCTGCAGATCGACGTCGGCGACGAGGTCGACCTGCGGGTTATCGACCGCGGTGTCGGTGCGATCACCGAGACCAACGTTTCGCTGGCTGCAGCCTCCGACGCGGTGATCATCGGCTTCAACGTACGGCCGCAGGGCAAGGCCACTCAGCTGGCCGATGCCGAGGGCGTCGACATTCGCTACTACTCGGTGATCTACGCCGCGATCGACGAGGTTGAAGCTGCCCTGAAGGGCATGCTGAAGCCGATCTACGAGGAGAAGGTGCGGGGTCAGGCGCAGATCCGGGAGATCTTCCGTTCGTCCAAGTTCGGTGTCATCGCCGGCTGTATGGTCATCGACGGTTCGATCCGCCGCAACGCCAAGGCCCGGTTGCTGCGCGACGGGGTGGTGGTCGCCGAGACCTCGATCGCGTCCCTGCGCCGGGAGAAGGACGACGCCACCGAGGTCCGCGAGGGCTTCGAGTGCGGCATGACGCTGGCCAACTACTCCGACATTCGGATCGATGACATCATCGAGACCTTCGAGATGGTCGAGAAGCCGCGCGACTGAGCAGTCCCTGCCGAACCCGGCCACCCCTTCTGGGGCGGCCGGGTTCGGGTTATCCGGAAAGGAACATCGATGAGCAACCCCCGATTCGCGAAGGTCGCTGAGCAGATCAAGTTCATCATCGCCGAGATGCTGCAGCGGCGGATCAAGGATCCGCGCCTTGGCTTCGTCACGGTCACCGACGTGCGCATCACCGGCGACGGCCGGGAGGCCACTGTCTTCTACACCGTGCTGGGGGACGCAGAGGCGCGGGCCGAGTCGGCGGTCGCGCTGGCCTCGGCCACCGGGCTGCTTCGCTCCACGGTCGGCAAGCAACTCGGCATGAAGTTCACCCCGACGCTGGCGTTCGTGCTGGACGGTGTCGAGGAGGAGGCCGCCCACCTGGAGGACGTGCTCGCCAAGGCCCGGGCGCAGGACGCCGCAGTGGCCGCGCAGGCAGCCGGGGCGAGCTACGCGGGCGAGGCCGATCCCTACCGCCACCCGGACGAAGAAGACGACGAGCTTGCCTGAGGCGGTGGCTCCAGCGGACGGCGGCCTGGTGGTGGTCGACAAGCCGTCTGGCTGGACTTCGCACCAGGTGGTCGCGCGTTGCCGGCGGCTGCTCGGCACCCGCAAGGTCGGGCATGCCGGCACGCTCGACCCGATGGCCACCGGCTTGCTGCTGGTGGGTTTCGGTCGGGCCACCCGCCTGCTCGGCTATCTGGCCAAGGCACCCAAGACCTACGTCGCGACCATTCGGCTGGGGCAGTCGACCATCACCGACGACGCCGAGGGCGAGGTGGTCGCCGCGGTCGGTGCTGCCGGCTTGACTGAAGGCGACGTGCGCGCGGCCTTGCCCGCCTTCACCGGCGTGATCAGCCAGGTGCCGTCCGCGGTTTCGGCGATCAAGGTGGACGGGAAGCGCGCCTACGCCCGCGTCCGAGCCGGTGAGGACGTGCAGCTTGCCGCCCGCGAGGTCACGGTGTCCCGCTTCGAGGTGTTGGCGGTGCGCCGCGCCACCTCGGCAGAGCGGACGGTTTCGCGCCACGACGGCGAGGAACCGTCCATCTCGGTGGTGGACTCGGGGTACCCGGTGGCTGTGCTCGATGTGGATGTGGTCGTGGACTGTTCCTCGGGCACCTACATCCGCGCCCTGGCTCGCGACCTGGGCGAGCGTCTGGGAGTTGGCGGGCACCTGACTGCGCTGCGACGCACCCGGATCGGCGCGGCTGAGCAGGCCGACATCAGACTGGACGCGGCCGGCCTGGCCGGCGACGCGCGGCCCGAGGCGATCGGAATGGTCCAGCTCGCACGGGACTTCTTTCCAGTCGCCGAGGTGACCGCAGAGCAGGCCAGCGACATCGGCTTCGGCCGTAGCCTGCGGCTGGCCGTGCCCGCGGACCCGACCGCTATGGTGTACGGCGACCAGCTGTTGGCCCTCTACCGGCCCGACGGCGAGGTGGCTCGGCCGGTCGCGGTACTGGCCTGAGTTGCTACCCTGACCAGGGCACCAACCAGGAAGGCAAGCGTGGGATCTGCAACGGTCGTCATCGGCAACTTCGACGGTGTGCACCCTGGGCATCAGGAGGTGCTCGCCGAGGCGAAGCGCAGGCGTCCCAGCCTGCCGCTGTTCGTGGTGACCTTTTGGCCGCATCCGGCCTCAGTGCTGCGTCCGGAGGTAGGGCCGATGCTGCTCACCTCGCTGGAGGCGCGGATCGACCTGCTCAGCGCTGCCGGGGCGGATCGCGTCGAGGTGATCGACTTCACGCCCGAGTTCGCGTCGTGGTCTCCGTCCGACTTCGTCGAACGCGTGCTGTTTCCGCTCGACCCGGCACTCGTGGTGGTGGGAGAGAACTTCCGGTTCGGGAACCGCGCTGTCGGATCGGTCGCGACGTTGCGCGAGCTGGCCGCCGGACGCTTCGAGGTCGAAGGACTGCCACTGGTTCGGTTCGGCGACGAGGAGACCTGTTCGACGCGTATTCGGCAGGCGCTGGCCGAAGGGGACGTGGCCCATGCGGCCGAGCATCTCGGCCGGCCGTTCTGCTTCCGCGGGGTGGTGGCGCACGGCGACCGGCGCGGACGGACG
The DNA here is from genome assembly GCA_029778515.1 of Actinomycetes bacterium. Next base: position 16,128 of record JAKOQD010000093.1, on the reverse strand, counting down.
CTCGGCTTCCCGACCGCGAACCTCCCGGTTCCGGCCAATCTGGCCTGCCCCGAGGACGGGGTCTACGCGGGTTGGGTAACCCGGCGGGACGGCCTCGACGCGCACGGCGAATCGCTTGCGGCGGGCGCGGCGCCCGAGTGCTGGCCGGCGGCCATCTCGGTGGGCACCAATCCAACCTTCGACGGAGTGTCGCGCCGGGTGGAGTCATACGTGCTCGATCGCACCGACCTGGAACTGTACGGCGCTCCGATCAGCGTGGAGTTCATCGCCAGGATCCGCGGCCAGGTTCGGTTCAACAACATCGACGCACTGGTGGCGCAGATGACCGACGATGTCGACCGGTGCCGGGAGCTGCTGCGCCGTGCGGAGCACAACTGACACCTTCCTTCCGTCAGCCCGGCGGGCGACAATGGAAGCGTGTTCGGGCATCGGGTCTGGCGACCGGCCGCCGCCGGTCTGGACCTGCGTGCCGACGACCTGGCCGAACTGACCGAGTTGAGCCATCTGATCGTGGCAGAGTACGCCGTGAGTTCACCTACCGTGCTCGCGGCCACGATCCAACGACTGTTGCAGCGCCGCGTCCCGATCCTGCGGATCGAGCACTCTGACTCCGCCGACGACGGCTACCACCTACGGTTCGCGGACGGCACCGCACTGCTGGTGCGCGGCCGACATCCCGGTGACGTCGGTTGGACTGCGGCGAATGCGTTGCTCAACCGCGTCCAGTTGGTCGGTTACGCCTGCCTTGCCGAAGAGGTGACGCTCGACCTGGTCGGCGGCCGGCGCCACGTCCGCCTGGTAGCGATCGGGATGGATCGCTGATCAGCGGGTGAGCAGCGACTTGCGATAGATCGCGTCCGTCTTCTCGGTGGTCGTGACCGCGCCATCGGCAGCGACGGTCTCGTAGCTGGTGACGGCGTGATCGCCGGTGGGCGTGTAGTCGAGCCCGATGTACATGGGGATGGCGGCCTCGTTGTTCGGGTCCACCCGAAGGAACACCTCGACGAGACCGCGTTCGGCAGCCTTGCCCTCAAGGAACCGGGTCATGGCCTTCGCCGCACCTTGCCGCCGGGCGTCGGGATAGACCCACAGGTTCATCAGCTCAGGACAGAGCGGGTTGTGCTCGTGGGCGTCCATCGCGCAGGTGCCCAGCGGGACATCCCCGCGGAAAGCCACCGCGTAGTAGTAATCGCCGGCGGCGGCGAGATCGAAGTGCCGTTGCGCGATCCGCGCGGACGGGTGCGCCTCGCGTGCGTGCAGCGCGGGCAGGTCCTCGGCGGTACAGAGTCTCACGGTGATCGGTTCGTCGGTCATGCTCCTCCATCTGCTGCTCGGGCTTCCAGTGTCGACCTGCCGCCAATGTACCCGTACCCGTCTTGCCAGCCGGATGCGGCCCGGGGATTGGTTCGAATGCGGCTCGCCGGGGCCGATGTTGTGCTTGGCTGTTGCTAGAGGAGAAGGAGGAATAAATGGCAAGTAGCCAACGGGTCCTGGGCTTGGCCCTGACCGCGATCCTGCTCAGTGGATGTAGCGCCCCCGCTCCGGCAACCGTCACCCAGGGCACGGACGCGCCGGCAAGTTCGGCCGCTGCGCCGCAGACGTCGGTGGCCGCGCCGGCGGGCGATTCCGGCACCGACGAGTTCGTGTCGAAACTCTCCACCGCGATGGCCGGGGTGAAGACGTACAGCTTCGACATCGACATGGAGACCGAGGTCTCCGGGCAGGCCGCGGTCATCAAGACCAAGGGCGTTCTGGACCAGACCGACGCGGCCAACAAGAAGATGCAGATGGACGCGAACATCGCCGGCATGGCCATGAAGATGCTGCAGGTCGATGGCGAGCTGTATGTGCAGATGGAGGTGCTCGGCGACAAGTGGATGCTGGTTCCCGAGGACCAGCGCTCCAACTACATGGAGGCCACCAAGACCGGCGACATGGCCAAGTCCTTCGAGCAGTCCAAGGATCTGATCAAGAGCCTCGAGACGGTCGGCGACGAGACCGTGGATGGCGTGGCCACGAAGCACTACCTGGTCACCTATGACGGCTCGGCGCTGTCAGGCCTCACCGGCGGTACAGGATCGGTCGAAGGCACCCTGGAGTACCACATGTGGGTGGACGCGGATTCGCTGATCCGGAAGGTCTCCATGGAGGCCGCGGCGAGCGAGGACAGCGAGGTGGTTCCGTTCAAGATGAGCGGCACCATGGGTGATTACAACGAGCCGGTGACCATCAAGGCGCCGAGCAAGGACGACATCACCGAGATGCCGAGCTGATCGGCGACCTCTGTCATTCCGGTCCAGGCTCAACGTCGGCTCTTCGGGGCGCCATCGAGCCACCATCCTCGCCGAGCGCCAGCCGTCCGTATCGAGCGCCAGCCACTGGTGCTGGCGCTCGATACCGGAGGCTGGTCCTCGCCGGGCTCACTCACCCACGGGGTGGTTGAGCCTGATCGCTCACTTGCCGAGGGCCTTGAGGATGTCGTCCACGCGCTCCTTGGCGTCGCCGAAGAGCATGTGGGTGTTCTCCTTGAAGAACAGCGGGTTCTGGACGCCGGCGTAGCCGGTGGCCATCGACCGCTTGAACACGATCACGTTCTCGGCCTTCCACACCTCGAGCACCGGCATGCCGGCGATCGGGGAGTTCGGGTCCTCGAGCGCCGCAGGATTCACGGTGTCGTTGGCACCGATCACCAGCACGACGTCGGTTTCGGCGAAGTCGTCGTTGATCTCGTCCATTTCCAGGACGATGTCGTAGGGGACGTGAGCCTCGGCCAGCAGGACGTTCATGTGACCGGGCAACCGTCCGGCGACCGGATGCACGCCGAATCGGACCTTCACCCCGTGAGCGCGCAGCTTCGCGGTGAGGTCAGCCACCGGGTACTGCGCCTTGGCGACGGCCATGCCGTAGCCCGGGGTGATGATCACCGACTTGGCGTTCCAGAGCATCTCGGCGGTGGTGGCTGCGTCGATCTCGCGATGTTCGCCGGTCTCCTCCGCACCTGAGCTGACCTGGCCGCCTTCACTGCCGAACCCGCCGAGAATCACCGAGATGAACGAACGGTTCATTGCCCGGCACATGATGTAGGACAGGATCGCACCGGAGGAGCCCACCAGTGAGCCGGTGATGATCAGCAGGTTGTTGTTCAGCATGAAGCCGGCTGCGGCCGCCGCCCAGCCCGAGTACGAGTTGAGCATGGAGACCACGACGGGCATGTCGCCGCCGCCGATCGCCGCGACCATGTGGTAACCGAGGGCGAAGCCGATCAGGGCGATGGCGATGATCAGGACCCAGCCGAGGAGCGCGTTGTGCTCGCCGACGGTGACGAACCACACCATCAGCGCGAGGAAGCCCACGAACCCGGTCAGATTGATCAGGTTGCGCCCGGGCAGCATCAGCGGCTGCGACTTCATCTTCGCCGACAGCTTCAGGTAGGCCACCACCGAGCCGGTGAACGTGTAGGCGCCGATCAGCACGCCGAGGGCCACCTCGACCATGTGCACTGCGCCGCCGCCGGTCTCGCCTGGCACGGCGAAGGAGTTGAAGCCGACCAGAACCGCCGCCATGCCGACGAAGGAGTGGAAGGCAGCGATCAGTTCGGGCATCTGGGTCATCTCGACCTTGCGCGCGATCGGGGTGCCGAGGAAGGCGCCGATGCCCAGCACGGCGACGATCAGCACCAGGGTTACCCAGACCGGCAGTCGATCATCCTCGGTGGCTGAGATGTTCAGCGAATGGATCACGGTCGCCACCAGAGCGAGCCCCATGCCGATCATGCCGGCGACGTTCCCCAAGCGAGCCGTGGTCTGCTTGGACAGGCCGGCCAGGGAAAGGATGAACAGGACGCCGGCAACGATGTACAGGCCCTGGACGAACTGGAGCAGCATGCTCACGCCTCCTTCTTGAACATGCTGAGCATCCGGTAGGAGACCAGGAAGCCGCCGAAAATGTTGATGGACGCGATGGTGGCCGCGATGAAAGACATCACCAGCACCGCGATGTTGGTCGAGCCGAGTTGGAGGAGCGCGCCGACCAAGATGATGCCCGAGATCGCGTTGGTCTGGGCCATCAGGGGCGTGTGCAGCGAGTGCGAAACGCCGCTGACCACATAGAACCCGACCACGACCGCGAGTGCGAACACCGTGAACGCGCCGACGAAGCTGGCCGGTGAGAAGGTGACCGCCAGGATCACCAGCGCAGCGGCGATCGCCGACATCACGATCCGGTTCCGAGCCTTGCCGGCAGCCGCGCGGGCTTCCCGGGCCGTCCGGACCGCCGGATCCTCGGCGGGCTCGACCACAGCCGGGACCGCCGCAGCCGAGACTTGGACCGGTGGGGGCGGCCACAACAGCTCGCCGTTGTCGGTCACCGTCATACCTCGAACTACAACGTCGCCCAGATCGACGGTGACCTCGCCGTCCTTGGCCGGCGTCAGCAGCTTGAACAGGTTCACCACGTTGGTGCCGTAGAGCTGCGATGCCTGGGTTGGGAGGCGTCCGGCGAGGTCGGTGTACCCGATGATCTTCACGCCGTTGGTGGTGGTCACCACCTCGTCCGGCCGCGAACCCTCCACGTTGCCGCCGTTGGCCGCGGCCATGTCCACGATCACCGAACCGGGACGCATCGAGGCGACCATGTCGGCGGTGAGCAGCCGCGGGGCGGGCTTGCCGGGGATGAGCGCGGTGGTGATGACGATGTCGACGTCCTTGGCCTGCTCGGCGTACAGCTCGGCGGCCGCGGCCTTGTAGTCGTCGCCCATCTCCTTGGCGTAGCCGTCGGCGGAGACCTGCTGGGTGATCGCCCGCGGCGACACGAACTCGCCGCCCATCGACGCGACCTGCTCGCCCACCTCGGGACGGGTGTCCGTGGCGCGCACGATCGCACCCAGCGACTTGGCCGTGCCGATCGCGGCCAGCCCGGCAACGCCGGCGCCTGCGACCAGCACCTTCGCCGGGGGCACCTTGCCGGCGGCGGTCACTTGGCCGGTGAAGAACGAGCCGAACTCGTTGGCCGCCTCGACCACGGCACGGTAGCCGGCGATGTTGGCCATGGAGGACAGCACGTCCAGCGCCTGGGCGCGGGAGATCCGCGGCACCGCGTCCATCGCAAGGACGGTCAGCTTGCGCTGGTTCAGCTTGGCCAACAGTTCCGGGTTGCGGGCGGGCGCGATCAACGAGATCAGCATCCCGCCTTCGGGCAGCTGTCCAATCTCTGCGTCGGTCGGGGCGTTGATCTTCGCCACGACCGGCGCTGACCAGGCCTTCGCCCGGCCGACGATGGTGGCGCCGGCAGCGGCGTACTCGGCGTCCGGGTAGGCCGACTTGGCGCCGGCCCCGGCCTCTACGATCACCTCATGGCCGAGCTTGATGAGTTGGGCGACGGTCTTCGGGGTGGCTGCCACCCTGGTCTCGTCGTGGAGGGTTTCCAGGGGAATCCCGATCTGCATGTCCTGAGAGTCCTTCCGGTGGAGTCGGTCTGGTACCCGACCGCGCTAGCGTAGTGCTCAGAATTGCGACCGCCTGCGATTAGGGCGCCGATTGGCGCGCCCGCCGGTGCCCAACCGGCTGATTGGCCGCGAGGTGCCCCCAGCCGGTAGAGTGGGCACGCCGTCAAGACGGCCGCGGACGCCCAAGAGCTCCCAACGATCCTCGCAATCGACATCGTGCCGACAGTGCAGGGAGCGCCGCGCAACGGGAAACCGAGAGGAGAGCAGCACCGATGGACGCTGACACCAAGAAGAAGATCATCGAAGAGTACGCGATCGCACCCGGCGACACTGGTTCGCCCGACGTCCAGATCGCGCTGCTCACCAAGCGGATCGCGCACCTGACCGAGCACCTCAAGGAGCACAAGGGCGACCACCACAGCCGCCGTGGCCTGATGCTGCTGGTCGGCCAGCGCCGCCGCCTGCTCAACTACGTGATGAAGAACGACGTTGAGCACTACCGTTCGCTGATCGCACGCCTCGGCCTGCGTCGGTGATTTCAGCTTGACGACCAGCCGGTACGCCGATCAGGCGTACCGGCTGGTTGTGCATCCACAACAAAATCGCCGTGACGGACTGGTTTGGTCCTCGGTAGTGGCTTTCGGGCTTCCGGACGGAATCCCGCGGGCTTCGATCGAAGACCGGACGAGATTCCACCGCGGCAGACCCGAAAGGAATCCGAATGGAAGGTCCTGACCTTCAGTACACCGAGGCCGTGATCGACAACGGCTCGCTCGGCAAGCACGTCGTCCGGTTCGAATCCGGCCTCCTGGCCCGTCAGGCCAATGGCTGCGCCACCGTCTACCTCGACGGCGACACCATGCTGCTCTCGGCGACCACCGCGGCCAAGAACCCGCGCGACGCCATCGACTTCTTCCCGCTGACCGTGGACGTGGAGGAGCGGATGTACGCCGCCGGCCGCATCCCCGGCTCCTTCTTCCGCCGCGAGGGTCGGCCCTCCGAGGGCGCCATCCTGGCTGCCCGCCTGTGCGACCGTCCGCTGCGTCCCTGCTTCGTCAAGGGCCTGCGCAACGAGGTTCAGGTCGTCGTCACCGTGATGGCGCTCAACCCGAACGTGCTCTACGACGTGCTGGCCATCAACGCCTCCTCTGCTTCCACCACGCTTGCCGGCCTGCCGTTCAGCGGCCCGGTCGGTGGCGTCCGCGTCGCCCTCATCGGCGATCAGTGGGTCGGTTTCCCGACCGTGGAGCAGCTTGAGGGCGCCACTTTCGACATGGTCGTGGCCGGCCGGGTGCTGCCGGACGGCGATGTCGCGATCATGATGGTCGAGGCCGAGTCCACCGAGGCCACCTGGGACATCGTCCGCTCCGGCCGTACCGCCCCCACCGAAGAGGTCGTGGCGCAGGGCCTGGAGGCGTCCAAGCCGTTCATCAAGGCGCTGTGCGACGCGCAGGCTGAGCTCGCCGCCCGGTTCGACAAGCCGGTCAGCCAGTTCCCGGTCTTCCTCGACTACCAGTCCGATGTCTTCGACGCGGTCGCCGAGGCCGGCACCGAACGGCTCAAGTCCGTGATGAGCATCGCTGGCAAGGCTGAGCGCGAGACCACCACCGAGGAGCTGCTGGCCACCCTGCACAGCGAGCTCGACGCCCGCTTCCCCGACCGGGAGAAGGAGATCACCGGCGCCTACCGTGCGCTCACCAAGAAGGTCGTGCGGCACCGCACGCTGACCGAGCAGGTGCGCATCGACGGTCGTGGTGTCCGGGACATCCGCACCCTCTCGGCTGAGGTTGGCGTGCTTCCGCGGGTGCATGGTTCGGCGCTGTTCATGCGTGGGGAGACCCAGATCCTGGGCGTCTCCACCCTGAACATGCTCGACATGGAGCAGAAGCTCGACACCCTGGCGCCAGAGACCACCAAGCGCTACATGCACAACTACAACTTCCCGCCGTACTCCACCGGTGAGACCGGCCGCGTCGGTTCGCCGAAGCGCCGCGAGATCGGCCACGGCGCGCTCGCCGAGCGTGCATTGGTGCCGGTGCTGCCGAAGCGGGACGAGTTCCCCTACGCCATTCGCCAGGTGTCCGAGGCCCTCGGGTCGAACGGCTCCACCTCGATGGGCTCGGTATGCGCATCCACCCTGGCGCTGCTGAACGCAGGCGTGCCGCTGAAGGCTCCAGTGGCGGGCATCGCCATGGGCCTGATGAGCGAAGAGATCGACGGCGAGACGAAGTACGTCGCTCTCACCGACATCCTTGGCGCTGAGGATGCCCTCGGTGACATGGACTTCAAGGTGGCCGGCACCAAGGACTTCGTGACCGCGCTGCAGCTCGACACCAAGCTGAACGGCATTCCTGCCGACGTGCTTGCCGGTGCGTTGCTGCAGGCCCGCGAGGCCCGACACACGCTGCTGGAAGTCATGGGTGAGGCCATCGACACCCCGGACGAGATGAGCCCCTACGCGCCGCGGATCATCACGGTGCGCATCCCGGTCGACAAGATCGGCGAGGTTATCGGCCCCAAGGGCAAGATGATCAACCAAATCCAGGACGACACCGGCGCCAACATCTCGATCGAGGACGACGGCACGATCTACATCGGTGCGGACAACGGCGAATCCGCCGAGGCCGCCCGCGCGCTGATCAACGCCATCGCCAACCCGACGATGCCGGAGAAGGGCGAGCGTTACCTGGGCACGGTCGTGAAGATCATGCCGTTCGGTGCGTTCATCTCGCTCCTTCCGGGCAAGGACGGCCTGCTGCACATCTCCAAGCTGCGCGGCCTGGCCGGCGGCGCTCGCGTGGAGAACGTGGAGGACGTCGTCAGCGTCGGCCAGAAGATCCAGGTGGAGATCTCCGACATTGACGAGAAGGGCAAGCTCTCCCTGATCCCCGTGGTCGAGGAGAAGGCTGCCGAGGCCCCGGCCGAGGTGCCCGCCGAGGCCTGATCCAGGCTGCGAGCCGGCGTCCCGCGATCGCGGGACGCCGGCTTTCGCGCTCCCTGCCCGGTCGGTCGCTCCTGTAGAGACCTACTGCGGTCTCGACAAGCTCGATCAGCCGAGCGGTTCAGTCCCACCACGCCCGGTACCAGGGCTCGCCCTGATAGCCGTCCGGCGTCCACTCGTAGTAGTGGAAGCGGTCCAGCTCATGCGGGTGGGTGTGCGCATCGTCGACGCCGAAGTCGTCGACGAGTACGCGATAGAGATCCGCGCACTCGCAATCCGGAGTCGGCGGTCCGTACAGCTCGCACAGCCGATACTCGCGCCCGGTACGCAGCAGGACGCCTTCGGTGGTGATCCGCTCGTCGCAGCGAGCCGGACCGATCACGTAGCCATGGGCCAGCAGCCGGTCGGGGTGGGCGACCACCGCGCGGAGGATCTTGCCGATGGTGGGGCTGTCGTTCTGCCGCTCGGTGGCGAGGTACTCCTCCGGCAGTGCGGCCAGCAATGCGGCTGCGCTGTCCGCACCGAGTGCCGCGAATCGAAAGAACGCGTCGTCGCCGTACATCGGGCCGCAGAGCAGTGGGGCGAGCACGGTGTCCAGACCGGCGTCGGCCAGCCAGCCGTGCCCGCGGCAGTACTGGGCATGTGCTCGGTGTGTGGCCTGTTCGCGCTGGGTGCGCCACAACTCGGGTAGGTCCGGCGGCTCCGTCATCGTCCTGCCGCGGCGCTTGGTACTCGGTGTCATCGATCCTCCTTGACGTTCTCGATGACACCTTCGGCAAGTGCCCGCAATTTCCTTCACCTGACTTCACCGCCTGTGGACAACTTCGGGCCTGTGGACAGACGCGGTCGGGCCTGTCAGTGCCGTCTCCTAGACTTGCCGGCACGCGAGAGGGAGGGGTCGGCATGCGAGTCGCCGTGTTCGGAGCCAAGGGGCGAATGGGATCTGAGGTCTGCCGTGCAGTGACGGCCACGCCCGATCTGGAGTTGGTGGCCGCTCTCGATGTCGGCGACGACCGGACGCCGGCTGAAACAGCTGACGTTGTGGTTGACTTCACTGTTCCGGACGCGGTCATGGCGAACCTCGCCTGGTGCATCGAGCACGACAAGAATGTCGTGGTTGGCACCACCGGCTTCACTGATGCCCGCCTGGACGAGGTGCGGGCTCAACTCGCTGACCACCCACAGGTGGGCGTGCTGGTGGCCGCGAACTTCTCGATCGGCGCGGTGCTGATGATGCACTTCGCCGAGCGGGCGGCCCGGTTCTTCGAGTCGGCCGAGATCATCGAGCTCCATCACCCGAACAAGGTGGATGCGCCGTCCGGTACGGCCACCGTCACCGCGCAGCGGATTGCGTCCGCCCGCGCGGCCGCGGGCATCGGACCGGTGCCGGACGCCACGACCACGCAGCTGCCCGGAGCGCGCGGGGCAGACATTGACGGGATTCGTGTGCACGGCGTCCGACTGCGCGGACTGGTGGCGCATCAGGAAGTGCTGTTCGGCGCGGCCGGAGAGACGCTCACCATCCGGCACGACTCGCTGGACCGATCCGGGTTCATGCCCGGCGTGCTGGCAGCGGTCCGTGCGGTAACCGGGCTGCCCGGGTTGACCATCGGCATCGACGGCCTGCTGGGCTTGTGAGATGCGAAGGGCGCTGATCTGGCTGGTAGTGGTGGCACTGCTGAGCGCCGGCGCGGTCTTTGCCGACTCCTGGCTGCGCGGCTATGTACAGGATCAGGCCGAGCCGCAGATCGGTACTCAACTTGGTGCCGGCGAAGATCTTGAGGTGACCCTCGGCGGGGTGCCGTTCAGCCTGGCCCTGCTGACCCGCAGCGTTCCCAGCGCCACCCTGACCGCGGACGAGGTGAAGCTCGACGTCGCCGGCAAGGAACTCAGGCTTCGCCAGGCCAGCATTACCACGGGACGGGTGTCGCTCGCGGACACGCAGGTGGATGCCACGAACCTGGTCGGTGCCGCAGAGCTCAGCTACGCCGATCTGGAGAAGCTGGCTGGGGTACCGGTGCAGTACGCGGACGACGGCCGCCTCGAGTTGCGCTACACCGCGAGCCTGCTCGGCCGCGAGCTTGGCCTGGCGGTCTCGGCGCTACCGGTGCTGGACGAGGCAAGGGCCAAGATCCAGTTGACCGACCCGAAGCTCGACCTGAACGGTTCTGAAGTCGACCTGCCGATCGAGCAGGGCCTGGTCGACTCGCTGGTGGAACCGATCGACGTGAAGCTCGACTACGGGTTGGCGGTGACTGCGCTCATTCCGGCCGAATCCGGCCTGAGTGTGGCTTTCGGTGGCGACGCGGTATCCATCCCGCTGGGGGAGTAGCCCGTCCACTAGACTGGGCGCTCACCGAACTGAGCGAGGCGTGAACACCCGTTGACCCAGACCGACTGGATCCTGTTGGCCGTGGCTCTTGCCTGCGTCCTGCTGGCCGCACTGGTGACCACCGCTGAGACCGCGTTGTCCTCGGTTTCGAAGTCCCGGGCCGAGAAGCTGCTGGCGGACGGGCGTCCGGGCGCCAAGCGGTTGCTGCTGCAGGCGCAGGACCCGGCGCCATACCTGAACACCTCACTCTTCGTCCGCCTGCTGCTCGAAGCGGTGGCCACGGTGCTGGTCACCCTGGTCTTCTTCGGACTGTTCACGCCCACCTGGGAGCGCATCCTCTTCCCAGTCGTGACGATGGTGCTGGTGTCGTTCATCCTGCTCGGGGTGGCTCCGCGCACGCTCGGACGCCAGCACGCCGAAGCTGTGGCGCTGGCCGCGTCCGGGCCGATCGCGGCACTCGAGACCGTGCTCGGGCCGATCCCGCAACTGATGATCGTGATCGGCAACGCGCTCACCCCCGGACGCGGCTTCAGCGACGGGCCGTTCACCTCCGAGGCCGAGTTGCGCGAGCTCGTCGACATTGCCGAGGCGCGCGAAGTGATCGAGGACGACGAGCGTCGCATGATCCACTCGGTCTTCGAACTTGGTGACACGATCGTCAAGGAAGTCATGGTGCCGCGCACCGAGATGGTCTACATCGAGCAAGGAAAGACTCTGCGGCAAGGGGTTTCGCTTGCCCTGCGCTCGGGCTTCAGCCGGATCCCCGTCATCGGTGAGGACGTCGACGATGTCGTCGGCGTGCTCTATCTGAAGGACATCATCCGCCGGATGTACGACAATCCGAAGGCCCAGACCAACGAGACCGTAGACACCTTGATGCGTGCGCCGAGCTTCTGCCCGGACTCCAAGCCGGTGGACGAACTGCTCCGCGAGATGCAGCTCACCCGCAGCCATGTGGTGATCGTGATCGACGAGTTCGGTGGCACCGCCGGCCTGGCCACAATCGAGGACGTGCTGGAGGAGATCGTCGGCGAGATCGTCGACGAGTACGACCATGAAGTGCCGCCGATCACTGAGCTGGGGGAGAGCCGCTTCCGGGTGTCGGCGCGGCTGGGCATCGACGACCTGGCCGAGCTCTTCGGCCTGCGCGCCGACGACGAGGACGTCGACACGGTGCTGGGGCTGATGGCCAGGGAGCTCAACAAGGTGCCGATCCCGGGTTCGGTCGTGGAATGGGAAGGCATCGAGTTGGTCGCCGAGCGCGGCGGTGACCGGCGACACACCGTCCAGACGGTCCTGGCTTCACCGGCGACCGAGAACGGCGACGCAGCAGTGGAAGCGGCGGCCAAGCTCGCCGAGGAATCAGCGAAGAGAGTCTCATGAGCGAGCATCCAGGCACCGGATCACAACCAGCCGGCGCGGGGGAGCGACTGTCCCATTCCGGCTTCGCCTGCTTTGTCGGACGCCCGAACGCGGGCAAGTCGACGCTGACCAATGCCCTGGTCGGTACGAAAATCGCGATCGCGTCCTCGAAGCCACAGACCACCCGGCACGCGATCCGCGGCATCGTGAACCGTCCCGACGCGCAGCTGATCGTGATCGACACCCCCGGCCTGCACAAGCCGCGGACGCTGCTGGGCGAGCGGCTCAACGACCTGGTCCGCGACACCTGGACGGAGGTCGACGTGGTCGGCGTCTGCCTGCCCGCCAATCAGCGGATCGGTCCAGGCGACGAGTACCTGGTCTCCGAGTTGGTCTCGCTGGCCAAGAAGGCCCAACTGGTGGCGCTGGCCACCAAGTCCGACCTGGTCTCACCGGCGCGGATGGCCGAGCACCTGCTGAAGATCGCCTCCCTGGAGGAGAAGTTCGGTATCCGCTGGGCGAGCATCATCCCGGTCTCGGCCGTGACCGACGACCAGGTGGACGTGGTCACCGACGAGTTGGTCAAGCTGCTGCCACCCGGCCCGCGGTTCTATCCCGAGGGCGAGGTCACCGATGAGCCGACCGAGACTCTGGTGGCCGAACTCATTCGCGAAGCCGCGCTCGAGGGGGTCCGGGATGAACTGCCGCACTCACTGATGGTGGTGGTGGAGGAGATGGGCGAGCGTGCCGGACGCGACCCCGACCGTCCGCTGTTGGACATCTTCGCCTCGATGATCGTCGAGCGGGATTCGCAGAAGGGCATCATGATCGGCCACAAGGGAGAACGCCTGCGCGAGGTCGGTACCACCGCGCGCCAGCAGATCTCCGCGCTGGTTGGCATGCCGGTGCACCTCGACCTGCGGGTCAAGGTGCTCAAGGAGTGGCAGCGGGACCCCAAGCACCTGAACCGACTGGGGTTCTGAAGGGCTTCGTCGCGCTCGGCCATCGTCGGCGGCAGCGTCCACATGGTGTGCCGCCCTTGGCCCTGCGCCGCGTGATGTGCAACGATGGGCGACATGTCATGGGTGCGACTCCTCCTTGGTCGCCGCAGCGAGGCCTAGAAGTCCTGATCAGGCCTCCTCGCTGCGGAGTTCTGCACGCGCCTGGCACCAGCCCGCACAGCGAGGACACCAATGACCATCAATACGTTCGGGACGCGTCCGCAACCGGTTCCGACTCAGCAGCCCAGCCCGATGCCGTTCAACCGGTACACGCCGTTCGAGCCGATCGACGTGCCCGATCGGACTTGGCCGGCCAAGAAGATCACCGCCGCGCCGAGGTGGCTGTCCACCGATCTGCGCGACGGCAACCAGGCGCTGATCGACCCGATGACGCCGTCCCGCAAGCGCAAGATGTTCGACCTCCTGGTGCGGATGGGTTACAAGGAAATCGAGGTCGGGTTCCCGTCCGCTTCGCAGACGGACTTCGACTTCGTGCGCAGCCTGATCACCTCTGACGCGATTCCCGAAGATGTCACCATCAGCGTGCTCACCCAAGCCCGTGAGGACCTGATCGAACGCACCGCACAGTCCCTGATCGGCGCTCGGCGGGCGAACATTCACCTGTACAACGCGACCGCGGAACTGTTCAGGCGGGTGGTTTTCGGCATCGACGAGGCGCAGTGCATCGCCATGGCGGTTCGCGGCACCGAACTGGTGATGAAGTATGCCGAGGCGAACCTGGGCGAGGTGGAGTTCGGCTACCAGTACAGCCCGGAGATCTTCACCCAGACCCCGACGGATTTCGCCATCGAGGTGTGCAACCACGTGATGGACGCCTGGCAGCCGAGCGCCGGCCGGGAGATCATCCTGAACCTGCCGGCCACGGTCGAGCGCTCGACGCCCAATACCTACGCCGACCAGATCGAGTATTTCGGACGCCATGTGCGCAACCGCGACCACGTGGCGATCTCACTGCATCCCCACAACGACCGGGGAACCGCGGTGGCGGCCACCGAGTTGGCGCTGATGGCTGGCGCCGACCGGGTCGAGGGTTGCCTGTTCGGCCACGGCGAGCGGACGGGAAATGTGTGCCTGGTGACCCTGGGCATGAACCTGTTCAGCCAGGGCATCGACCCGAAGATCGACTTCTCCGACATCGACGAGATTCGTCGGACGGTGGAGTACTGCACCAACCTGCCGGTCCATCCGCGCCACCCGTACGCGGGGGACCTGGTCTACACCGCCTTCTCCGGCTCCCACCAGGACGCCATCAAGAAGGGGCTGGAGGTGCTGGAAAGGACGGCCGCCTCCCAGGGGAAGACTCTGCATGAGATTCCCTGGGAGGCGCCGTACCTGCCGATCGATCCGCACGACGTCGGGCGCACTTACGAGGCCGTCATCCGGGTGAACAGCCAGTCTGGCAAGGGCGGCATGGCCTACATCATGAAGTCCGAGCATTCGATGGACCTGCCCCGCCGGCTGCAGATGGAGTTCTCCCGCGTGGTGCAGGCCCGCACCGACTCTGCGGGCGGCGAGGTGGCGCCGGACGAGATGTGGACGATCTTCTCCGCCGAGTACCTGGAGGACACCGCCCCGCTGGAGCTGGTGACCGTCAAGTCGGTCTCCAACGGCGGCGGCTACACGGTCTCTGCGGTGGTTCGCGATCACGGGGTCGAGAAGGAGATCGTCGGTGAGGGCAACGGCCCGGTGTCGGCGTTCGTGGACGCCCTCGGAATCCTCGGCTACCACGTCCGTGTGCTGGACTACACCGAACATGCGCTCTCGTCCGGCGGGGACGCGAAGGCTGCGGCCTACGTCGAGACCGAGCTAGGTAGCGACGAGGATGCGCACGTCCTCTGGGGTGTCGGGCTGCACGAGTCGATCGTCACCGCGTCGCTGCGTGCCGTGATCAGCGCGATCAACCGGGACGCCCGGATCCAGGCCGCCCAGACCCAGGAGCAGGACACCCCGCGTCCGTAGCTTCCCTGGCTGAGCCTGACGAAGCCTCGCGGCGTCCGCCCGTGCCCCGCGTCTCGCCGAGCGCCAGCCCTAGGCGACGAGCGCCAGCACCAGTGGCTGGCACTCGGCGTCCGAGGGTGGCGCTCGGTGTGGGGCGGCGTGCCTGTGGAAGGCGAGCCCGGCGAGGGCAGCCTGTGGATGGGTGACACGGATTCAACCGGGTTGCCGAAGATGCAGGTGTGGAACCGATCAAATCGACCGCTTGGCTCGCTGAAGGGCGAACGCGAGCCCAACTGAGATCACAGCTCCGAACTGGACGCCTGCTCAGTCCTCGGCGCGGCATGCTGGTGCCGGTAGACGACAGCGACGCGACCGTCCGCCATCATCGCCTGGTATTGGCGACTGCCCCGTTCCTGGGGTCGTCGACGGTATTCAGTCACTTCTCAGCCGCCGTCCTCCACGGGCTGCCGGTATTGACCCATCGGCTGGCCAAAGTGACCGTGGTTCGAACCGGCGGGCACGGTGCTATCAACCCGACGCTCCATGCGCGCCACGCCGTACTTGCCGCGGACGAGTTCGACGTGATCGATGGGTTGCCCGTCACCAGCATCGGCCGGACTGTGAACGACCTGCTCAGGCTGCTGCCTTTCGTCGAGGGGGTCGTGCTCGCGGACGCAGCGCTCGCACTCGGACTGGAGCGTACTGAGCTGCTGGACGCGACCAAGCGAGGGCGGGGCTGCCGAGTGGCCGCCAGTGCGCTTTCGTTCGCCGATCATCGTTCAGAGAGCCCGGGGGAGTCGATCAGCCGAGTGCGGATCTGGCAGGCCGGGCTGCCGATGCCCGACCTGCAGCATTCCTTCTATAACCGGTTCGGCGACTTCGTAGCGCGCGGTGACTTCTGGTGGCGTGAGCACCGGGTGATCGGCGAGTTCGATGGCGCGGTCAAGTACGGACGCCTACTCAAGCCTGGTCAGAACGCCGCCGACGTGGTCATGGCCGAGAAGCGTCGCGAGCACGCCCTGGAGAACGAGGACTGTCGAGTGGTCCGCTGGACGTGGGACGAGCTGGCCGCGTCCGACTTCGTCCCGCG
>JAKOQD010000092.1 GCA_029778515.1 Actinomycetes bacterium | reverse complement strand
GTGGTGCGCGAGCCCAATCCGGACGATGGCCGCGGCGTCCGCGTCCGGTTGACCAGCAAGGGCCGGGACTGCGTGGAAGCCGCGCTGGCAGACCTGCTCGCGTACGAACGCCGGGTGCTCGCTGCCATCGAACCGCCTGAGCGGGCGGAGCTCGCCGGCGTGCTGGCCAGGCTGCTGGCGCCATTCGAGAGAAGCTGACCGCTTTCGGATAGGGTTAGCTGTACTACCTGCACCAAAGACCTACCTGCACCAAAGAAGGCGTCCCGGCATGGCGTTGTCCTCCTCCGTACTGGCCGAGTTGGCCGCTGCCCTCGGCATCGCCACCGAGTTCTGGGACTGGAAGGGCCGGCTGACCGAGATCACCGACGAGACGGTCATCGCGATCCTCGCCGGCATGGACGTGGACGCGTCCACACCGGCTAGCGCTCAGGCCGCACTGGACGCACACCGGCTGCGGCCGTGGACCCGGCTGCTGCCGCCGTGCGTGGTGATGGAGCAGGGTACAGCCAAGACAGTCCAGGTGCACCTGCCCCACGGCGACTGGGTGCGAGTCTCCGTCCGCCTGGAAGAGGGTGGCTGGCGCGATGCCGAGCAGGTGGCCGACGACGAGCCGCCGCGCTTGGTGGACGGGGTGCTGACGGGCCAGGCGTCCTTCGCGCTACCCGCCGACCTGCCGCTCGGCTACCACCGGCTGCAGGCGACCACCGCGGCTGGCCAGAGCGAATCGACCCTGGTGGTGAGCCCGGCGTTCCTCGGTTTTCCGGCCTCGATGGGGGAGAAGCGCACCTGGGGTTACGCCGCACAGCTGTACTCGATCAGGTCCGCCGACTCCTGGGGCATGGGCGACCTGCTCGACCTCGCCGACCTGGCCACCTGGTCGGCGACCCAGCAGTTCGCCGGTTTCGTGCTGGTGAACCCGCTGCACGCTGCCCAGCCGATGCCGCCCCTGGAACCGTCCCCCTACCTGCCGACCTCGCGCCGCTACGTGAACCCGCTCTACATCCGGCCCGAAGCGGTGCCTGAATACGCCGAGCTGGGTGAGCGGTCCCGCGCCCGGATCGCGCAGCACAAGGCGCAGCTTCGCAAGCACTTGGCCGGCGAGCCGTTCATCCAGCGCGACCTGATCTGGGCAGCCAAGATCGATGCCCTGCAGGTGGTCTACGCGCACGGGTTGCGTCCGGCGCGGCGGATGGCCTTCAACGACTTCCTGCGTCGTGAAGGCCGCGGGCTCACCCAGTTCGCCACCTGGTCGGCGCTGGTGAACAGCTACGGCGACGACTGGCGGGAGTGGCCGGCCGAGCTGCGGCGTCCGTCCTCGCCCGAGGTGGCGGTGTTCGCCGAAGAGCACTTGGACCTGATCATTTTCTTCGCCTGGCTGCAGTGGATCGCCGACGACCAGCTGCGGGCCGCGCAGTCGGCGGCAACGGACGCGGGCATGCGGGTCGGCATCATGAACGACCTTGCCGTGGGCGTCGGCGGCGACAGTGCCGAGGCGTGGACCTACTCGAACCTGTTCGCGGACGGGATCAGCGTCGGCGCACCACCTGACCACTTCAACCAGACCGGCCAGGACTGGGGGCAGGCGCCGTGGCGTCCGGACCGCATGGACGACCTGTCCTACGCTCCGTTCCGCAGCATGGTCTCGGGCATCCTGCGGCACTCCGGCGGTATTCGCGTGGACCACATCATGGGGTTGTTCCGGCTGTGGTGGATCCCGGACGGCATGCCGGCGGGCCAGGGCACCTACGTGCGCTACAACCACGAAGCGATGGTCGGGATCCTCGCGCTGGAGGCGCATCGCGCGGGCGCGCTGGTGGTCGGCGAAGACCTTGGAGTGGTGGAGCCGTGGGTGCGCGACTACCTGCGTGAGCGCGGCATCCTGGGCACGTCGATCGCCTGGTTCGAGCGGGACTCGGCCGGCCGTCCGTTGCCGCCGGAAGCCTGGCGGGAGTACTGCCTGGCTTCGGTGACCACCCACGACCTGCCGCCGACGGCCGGGTACCTGGCTGCCGAGCACGTGCGGCTGCAGCACCGGCTGGGCCTGCTGACCGAGCCGCTGGACGCGGAGTTGGCCAACGCCGAACGCGACCGCAACGCCTACCTGGACATGCTGCGTGAGCGCGGCTTCCTGGCCGTGGGCGAGCCCACCACTGAGGACATCGTCGAGGCGCTGCACCGTTACCTGGTGGCTACCCCGGCGCGGGTGCTGTGCGCGGCCCTCACCGATGCCGTGGGCGACCGGCGGACGCAGAATCAGCCCGGCACGTCGACGGAGTACCCGAACTGGAAGATCCCGCTGTCCGGGCCGGACGGCGACCCGCTGACACTGGAGGACCTCTACCAGGACGAGCGCGCGTTCCGCCTGGCCAGCGTGATGAACGACTTCAGCTCCCCGCTGCAGGTGCCCGGTTCTGGGACTTCGCTGGTCGTCTGATTGGCGCCGTGACGCTGAGACTGTGGACAACTTGAACGAAAAGGGAACCGTCCCCTTTTCGTTCACAGCGCGGAGTCAGTGCAGGGACGCGTCCCCGGGAACGACGCGCCAGCTCAGGAAGCGGACGGTGAAGTCCGGCCGGGTAGGGGCGCAGACGTAGGGCCCTGCGGACACCTCGCCGGTAACGAAGGGCGCCACCCGCACCAACCGGAAGTCGCCGCCGGCAACCTTCGCGCGGACCGTGAGCGACTCCGCGTCCCGGCTCACCCGGACGGTGATCTCCTGGCCGTTCCAATCGACCGGTGCGACCGACCAGTCCGAACGCTCCAGCGTCACCACCGCACCCAGGTTGAGCGCGCCGTCGGCGTACTCGCACCCGGCCTTCACCCAGTGTTCGGCGTCGGCGCGCACCAGCACGCCAGCCTGGTCGAACTGCCCCGAGAACGTCGTCTGCAGCACCACCTCGACCGCCTCGCCGACGGCGAGCGGGGCCAGCAGCGCGTGCTCGGTGTCGTGGACGAATCCGTAAGCGGTGTGCCGCCAGGCGTCCGAGCCTTCCACCGCGGTCACTTCAAGCGCCTTCTCGGCGGTTGTCACGGCGGCGGGCGGGTTGGTCCAGACTCCTTCCGACCATGCCACGCGGCGGGTACCGTCCGGCTCGCCCCGAACCAGCCGCACACCGGCCGCCTCGAACTCGGCCAGCACCGAGGGCAGGCGCTCCGGGCTCACCGCAGCGGTGTAGTCGAGCAGCACGGTGGTAGCGAAGCCGTCGCGGACGGCGTCCAGCGCGGTCGCGCGGACGCAGTGGTCGGTCGCGATGCCGCAGACGACCACCTTGGTCACGCTGCGGTCCACCAGCCAGTCGGCGAGCGCGACCCCGTCCGCCCTACCCTCGAAACCGGAGTAGGCCGCGGCGTATTCGCCCTTGTCGAAGACCGCTTCCAAGGTCGACCCGAGATCCCGGCCTGCGCCGGGATGACGGCGGTCCGGAGTTGAGCCGAGCAGCGCCGAATGCAGCTCGGCGCCGGGTGTCCCGGCCACGCAGTGCACCGGCCAGGAGTCCACGTAGTCGGGTGTCGCGGAGAAGTGCGGTCCCGGGTCGATGTGGTGATCGCGGGTAGCGACGACATGGTCGTAACCGTGCTCGCCAGCTAACAGAGCACCGATCCGAGCAGCCACCGCAGCCCCGCCGGTCACCGCCAGCGAACCACCTTCGCAGAAGTCGTTCTGAACGTCGACGACGATCAGCGCGGTGCTCATCGCTTAACCGCCGCGTAAGGGTTGTCGGTCACCTCGCCGACCTCATCGAGCAGGATGGTGGGCAGCGCTGGGTCGCCCTTGCTCATCTTGTGCGCGGCGAGCGGCAGTTCGGCCCGCACCCTGGTGTGCCGCTCCCGGGCGGCTTCGAGCGGTTCGCGAGCGATCGGCTTGCCCTTGGCCATCAGCTGCACCAGCAGCGGACGGTCGTTGCCGTCGTTGACCGGCGGGGTGCCGATACCGATCACCTCCGCCTCCGCCCGGCCCGCCGCGTTCAGCCGGCGCAGCGCGAACTTTCGTCCGCCCACCGACCCCTTGTTGACGCTCTTCTTCGCCACCGGCAGCAGTTCGGCGTCCTTCGCTTCGGACGTGGCTCTCGACACCAACTTGTAGACGAAGCCGCAGGTCGGCGCCCCCGAACCGGTGACCAGCGAGGTGCCGACCCCGTAACCGTCCACCGGGGCGCTGCGTAGCGCGGCGATCTGGAACTCGTCCAGGTCAGAAGTGACGATGATCTTCGTCTTCTCGGCGCCCAGGGAGTCCAGCAGCTTGCGCACGTCCGCTGCCTGCTCGGCGAGGTCGCCGGAGTCGAGCCGGATCGCGCCCAGCTTGCCTTTGCTGAGGCGGACGCCGGTGCGTACGGCCTCTTCGATGTCGTAGGTGTCCACCAGCAGCGTGGTGCCCTTGCCCAGCGTCTTCAGCTGCGCCTTGAACGCGTCCTCTTCGGTGTCGTGCAGGAGGGTGAACGAGTGCGCGGCCGTGCCGGTGGTCGGAATTCCGTAGGTGCGTCCAGCTTCGAGGTTCGAGGTGGCCTGGAAGCCCGCGATGTAGGCGGCGCGGGCGGCGGCCACCGCGGCAGACTCGTTGGTGCGCCGGGAGCCCATCTCGATGCAGGGCCGGTCGCCGGCCATCGCGGTCATCCGCGAGGCGGCGGACGCGACCGCGCAGTCGTAGTTGTAGATGCTCAGCAGCACGGTCTCCAGGATGACCGCTTCGGCGAAGGTGCCTTCGACGATCAGCAGGGGAGAGCCGGGGAAGTAGGCCTCGCCGTCCGGGTAGCCCCAGATGTTGCCCTTGAACTTGTAGCGGCTGAGCCAGTCGGCCAGGTCGGTGTCGATGACGTTCTGCTCAAGCAGGAAGTTCAGCTGCTCCTCGTCGAAGCGGAAGGCCTGGATCGCGTCCATCGCGCGGCCGGCACCGGCCACGATTCCGTAGCGGCGCCCCTCGGGCAGTCGGCGGGCGAAGAGTTCGAACACGCTCCTGCGAAGTGCGGTTTTGGAACGCAATGCGGCCCGAACCATGGTCAGCTCGTAGTGGTCGGTGAGCAGCGCAGTGCTGAGCTGGCCGGAGCGCAGCGTCGATGGTGACACGGACGACAGGAGAGTCATGGCGGTCAGCCTAGGGCGTGTCGCACAACTCCGTGCGATTGCGAGGTGCACCGCAGCGCGTGCTGGGTTGTGCGACGCGGCCTAGCATCCCGACAGGTCCAGACCGAAGGGCATCGGCCATCCGTTGGGTTCAGCCGTGGAGACCCTTCACCCCGGAACAGTCGTGCGTTACGCCTCGGAACCAGCGTTGAGCACGCCTGCAGCGAACTGATCCTGGCGTACAGGCGGCGGGTTCCGCTGATCGGGGTGAAGGCGTGTGCGCGGTAGAAGCTGGACGCGGCGTCATCGATTGCGTCGACGACCAGGAGGCGGCCGCCGCCCGTGGTGCTGGCCGCGACCACGAGTTCGACCGCGTGCAGCAGCAGGTACGTGCCCAGGCCGCCTCCCTGGAGGCTCCGGTCGAGGGCGAGGCGAGACAACAGGTAGGCGGGAATCACGGAATGCCCGCCGTGCGCAGCTCGGGTCAGGCCCTCGCGTCGCACCTCGGTTGGGGCGACCGAATAGTAGGCGACCACCGTGGGGTCGTCCGGGCGAGTCCAGACGATTGTGCGCGCGGTTCCTTGGGCGTCGGCGCGCGCGGCGAACTGTTTGAGCCATGTGTTCAGGGACTCCGGTCCGGAGTCGAACCCGTCGAGAAGGTGGCTGGGGCTGATCCTCGACGAGACCCAGTGCGCCGTCAACGGCGGTACGGGCGGTCGGACGCGGCCGCACGGGCCAGCTTGTCCAGCGGCGCTCGCTCGGCGAGGCTCTCGACGAGGACGTCGAACTGGTGGGCGGACATGATGGTGATGTCGGCGCGAGCCAACACCCGCTCAGCCGACTCGCGGACGGCGATCAGGATGAACTCCGAACGCGACTGCCCAACCGTTCTCGCGGCCTCACTGATGAGGTCGTCCAATGTGGGCTCGAGCCTCGCCTCCAGCCGACGTGTCTTGGTCCCACCTGCCATAGAAGGCTTGCACGGCAGTCGTACGACATTCTCATGGCCGGGGTCAACAGGAGTGTCGGTCGGCCCGCGGCTACCGGGCTTGAGCGTCCTGCCGCAATTGGGGGCTATGCCAGCTTTGTCGGCGCTGCCTGACACAATGGTTCGGTGGCAGGCGAGAGCACGACCGAGCGGCCGAGCGCAGGGGTGGCGGTATCCGAGCGTCCGGTTGAGTCGGCGCTGACCGGGTGGGTGACCATCGTCTGGGACGATCCGGTCAACCTGATGAGCTACGTCACCCACGTGTTCACCACCTACTTCGGCTATCCGGAGTCGAAGGCGACCGACCTGATGCTGCAGGTGCACAACTCCGGCAAGGCCGTGGTTTCGACCGGAGCGCGCGAACAGATGGAGACCGACGTGGACGCGATGCACGGCTACGGGCTCTGGGCCACGCTGGAACCGGTCTGATGCGTGACTTCCGCCGGCAGGGCCCGGTGATCAACATGCGCCTGACCGACTACGAGGCCACCCTGCTGGAGTCGCTGGTCGAGCAGTTCTGCGGTCTGCTGGAAGCGGACGCCGAGGCCGTCGACCATGCCGACCCGTTCGCGCGGTGGCAGGCTGAGCTCGACGGCGGTGAACCACTGGACCGGACCGACCCGGTGATCGTGCGGCTCTTTCCGGACGCCTACCCGGAGGACCCGATCGGCTCCGACGAATTTCGCCGGCTGACGCAATCCCGGCAGCGGACTGAGCGCCTCGACCAGGCTGAGATCGTGATGTCGGCTTTGCGGGATTCCGATGCCGGCAAGCACCCGGTGCAAGTGCGGTTGATCGACCTGCCCAGCTGGCTGAAGACCCTCACCGCGGTGCGATTGAGCCTGGCCGTCCGATTGGGAATCCGCACCAGCGAAGATGCTGAGGAATTGGATGAACTGCCCGAAACCGATCCGAAGGCATACGTGTTTCGGGTGTACGAGTGGGTGGCCTATTTGACCGAGAATTTGCTCGCACTCGCGTGATCGAGCGGGCGCCTACCGTTTTTGGAACGAGGTGCGCAGCTATTTCTCTTAGGCTAGCCTTACTAACATGTACGTCGGTATCGACCTGGGCAGCGCACCGCTCCACACCAGCCTGACGCTCGTCGGCGCGCCGGACGGATCGCGGCAGCGCCTCTCCTGCCTGGGCCTGCGGGTGGGGTCGACGTTCTCCCTGCTCTCACGGACGGCCGGCGGCGGCCGGGTCGCAATGGTGTCCGGCTCCCGGATCGCTCTCGGCTCCAGCTTGATCAAGGAGTTGCGGGCCGAGGTCGTCGCCTGATGCCGGTCACCGAAACCAAGCCGAATCGGCAACTGAACCTGCTGGTGGCGAGCGTGCCGACGCCCTCGGTGAAGGCGTGCTGCCAGACCGGCACCGGTACGGGAGCCGGGCCGGACGCGCCAGCGGTGGCCCTGGTCGGCGCCCCGAACACCGGCAAGTCGACGCTTTTCAACGCTCTCACCGGCTCGCGCGTCACGATGGGCAACTGGCCGGGCACCACCGTCGAGGTGTCCCGTGGCGTTTGGAAGACCACCAGGGATGCGGCCACCTGCGACTGTGAAGACTGCACCTGCGACGAGTCCGACCAGAAACTCGACATCACCCTGGTCGACCTGCCCGGTGCGTACTCTCTCGACCCGCACTCGCCGGACGAGACACTGACCAGGGAACTGCTGGTCGGAGTGCCGGCGGATGAGCGCCCCGACCTGTGCATAGTGGTCTGCGACGCGGCCCGGCTGGCGAACAGCCTCTATCTGGTGTCGCAGTTGCGCGAGCGTGGCCTGCGACTCGTGGTCGCATTGACGATGCTCGATGTTGCGGCCAAGAACGGCGTCAGCGTGGATACCGCAGCCCTTTCGAAGGCGCTCGGTTGCCCGGTGGTGGGGATCGATCCGCGTCGGCGCAGCGGCCTGGAGGGCCTCGCGGGTACCGTCCGCGAAACGCTCGGCACGCCCGCGCCAGCCCCGCGTCCGATGGCGGCGGAACTCGACTCGCTCGAACTGGACGATGACCGTTTCAGCTGGATCGCGCAGGCCGTGGAGGTCGGCACCAAGGCGCCGGCCGATCCGCAGCACACGTGGTCTGACAAGGTCGACCGCTGGGTGACCGCCCCGGTGCTCGGCCCGGCGATCTTCCTCGGCGTGATGTGGCTGGTGTTCCAGATCACCACCGCGGTCGCGGCGCCGCTGCAGGACTTCCTGGACGGCCTGTTCACTGGCCCGCTGACTGATGGCGCGCTGTGGCTGTTCGCGCAGTTGGGGCTCACCGGCACCTGGCTCGAGGGCCTGGTGGTGAACGGGATCATCGCCGGCGTCGGCATGCTGCTCACCTTCGTGCCGCTGATGACCCTGATGTTCGTCCTGCTGGCGCTGCTTGAGGACTCCGGCTACCTCGCACGCGCTGCCGTGGTCACCGATCGGTTGATGCGCGCCATCGGCCTGCCTGGACGCGCCTTCCTGCCATTGATCGTCGGTTTCGGCTGCAATGTGCCGGCGATCTCTGCGACCCGGATCCTGCCCAGCTCGCGGCAGCGGATTCTGACCGCGCTGCTGGTGCCGTTCACGTCCTGCACTGCCCGGTTGACCGTCTTCGTGATGCTCGGCAGCGTGTTCTTCGGCCCGTACGCCGGGACCGCGGTGTTCGCGATGTACGTGATTTCGATCCTCCTGGTCGTTTTCACCGGGCTGATCCTGCGCCGGACGCTTTGGCGGACGATGGGCGCGGAGCCCCTGATCATCGACCTGCCCGCGTACCAGCGTCCGACCCTGCGCCTGACCGCTTCGGTGACCTGGGTGCGACTGAAGGGCTTCCTGCAGACCGCCGCCGGCGTCATCGTGATCACGGTGTGCGCGGTGTGGCTGCTGCAGTCGATCCCCACCCAGCCCGGTGAGAGGTTCGGGGACGTGCCGGTGGCCGACTCTGTCTACGGCGTCGCGGCCCAAGCGGTGGCGCCGGTCTTCGGCCCGGCGGGCTTCGGCTCGTGGGAGACCACCTCCACGCTGGTGGTCGGGTTCGTGGCCAAGGAGGCGGTGATCTCGTCCTGGGCGCAGACCTACGCAGTTGAGGAGCCTGAGGATTCGGCTGCCCCCGGCGACCTCGGCGATGCGGTGCTGGCCTCCTTCACCGAATCCTCCGGCGGGCATCCGGTTCCGGCGGCGCTTGCGTTCATGATCTTCCTGCTGGCCTACACGCCCTGCGTGGCCACTGTGGCTGCGCAGTGGCGCGAGATCGGTGGCCGCTGGACGCTGTTCGGCATCGGGCTGCAGTTGGCGATCGCCTGGGGGCTCGCCGTCGTGGTGTTCCAGGTCGGGAGCCTGTTCCTATGACCGCCGCGGCTGGGGTGCGGCGCGGCCCGTTGAGCCTGGTGCTCGATGAGATGGCGGTCGGAACGCCCACGGTCGCGCAGATGGCCCGGAATCTCGCGCTCGACGAGCAGGTGGTGCGGGCTGCGGTGGACCACCTGGTTCGTTCGGGACGGGTATCCGCGCGCGAACTCTCGATGGGCTGCCCGGCCTCGGGTTGCGGCGGCTGCGCGTCCGCGGTGGACGGCGAGCCCGGCTGCGGCCTTCCTGCTCCCGTGCCCGGCCGGCGCGCCGGCCTGGTGACGCTGACCCTCACCCGCCGCTGAACCGCGGTTGACCGCGTCCGCGTCCGGCCCCGAAGTTGCCGGCGAACCGGGGCACGAGGCGGAAGGCGTCACGAAGGGCGGCCGCTACCTTTGTGGTCTGGTTTGGCGAGGGGCCGCCTCACAGCCTCACCAGATCTCCGGCGGTTCCCGTCGATCGGCCGGCGCCGCGGCCGGCTTCTCTTCGCGTCCGGTGAACGCGCGCCAGGACTCGTCCAGCTTGCGCCGGCCGTCGTCCAACCAGCGGAGGGTGCGCAGCACGATCCGGGCGGCGTCGATCTGATCGGCCAAGTCCCATCCCTCCGGCTGCGGTTGGCACCCATTCTGCCGCGGGCCTAAAGTCGGTGCTCGTGATCGCGTCCGACGCCCCGATCGGGGTCTTCGACTCCGGCTTCGGCGGGTTGACCGTAGCTCGTGCGCTGCTCGACCAGCTGCCCGGTGAGGACATGGTCTATCTCGGTGACACGGCCCGCGCGCCGTACGGCACCAAGTCGATTCCCGAGGTGCGCGAATACGCTCTGGAATGCCTGGATTACCTTGCCGAGTCCGGAGTCAAAGCCCTGGTCATCGCCTGCAACTCAGCCTCGTCCGCGGTGTTGCGGGACGCACGCGAGCGCTACGACGTACCCGTCATCGACGTGATCCTGCCGGCCGCGCGCCGCGCCGTCCGCGCCAGCAAGAGCGGACGCATCGGGCTGATCTGCACCGAAGCCACGGCGACTTCGGCGAGCTATGACGACGCGCTCGCAGCCGTGCCCGGTGTACAGCTGCTTACCGCTCCGTGCCCGCTGTTCGTGGAGTACGTCGAAGCCGGCATCACCGGCGGCCCCGAGTTGCTTGACGCCGCCCGCGGCTATTTGTTGCCGTTGCGGGAGGCCGGCATCGACACGCTGATCCTCGGCTGCACGCACTACCCGCTGCTGGCCGGCGTGATCTCCTACGTGATCGGCGACGAGGTGACCCTGGTCTCGTCCGCCGAGGAGTGTGCCAAAGAGGTGTTCGCCACCCTTACCGACACCGGCCTGGTGCGCAGCGCTCCGCGGACGCCGACCCTGCGTTTTCTGACCACCGGCAGCCCGGAACTCTTCGCCGGCATCGGCCGACGGCTGATGGGCGGTTTCGTCGATGAGGTGGAGCAGGTCTACACGATCGCGTGACGCGTCCGGACCCGCCTTCGCGTGTCGTGATCTCGAAGCTGGATGCTCGGCAGCGAACGCATCTGGCCTGATCGGGGCATCGCGCTGCGAGATCGCGCCATCGCGCGGTGGCATGACGCGATTCCGACCGACGATCGTCCGGGACGGAACCCTCGCGTCGTTTACGGGTGTCGTGGGTGCGGATCGCGTCATCTCGCGCGAAGGGCCGGGCAAGGCGATCATCTGCGAGATCTACCGCTGGGTTGGAGAATCGCGGCGGGGCGTGTCGTGATCTCGGAGGTGGATGCTCGGCAGCGAACGCATCTGGCCTGATCGGGGCATCGCGCTGCGAGATCGCGGCATCGCGCGGTGGCATGACGCGATTCCGACCGGCAATCGTCCGGGACAGGGCTCTTGCGTCGTTTGCGGGGCGTCCCGGGACCAGATTTTCCGTCAGCCTCGGGTGAGCTAGCCGGTGACGACCTCGCCGCCAGCCGACTTCCAGGCGTTGATGCCGCCGGCCAGGTCGTAGAGGTTGGTGAAGCCGACGCCCTGCATGGCGGTCATCGCGACCTTGGAGCGGTTCGCGCTGCGGCAGTAAACCGCGTACGGCTTACTGGGGTCGAGGCTGGCGATGCCGGCCGCGAAGTCGGGCGACTCCACATCGATGTTGACCGCTCCCGGCAGGTGTCCGGCTGCGAACTCCTCCGCGGTGCGGACGTCGAGCAGCACGGTGCCCGGCAGCCTCGCGGCCGCGGCGAAGGCGCTGGCATCCAGTGAGGAGCCCGCGGCCGGTGCGGCAGTGGCTGTCGGGCCGGCAGAGACGCTCACCGAGGTGCTCGAGCAGCCGCTGAGCAGGGCAGCCGATGCGAGGAGCGTGACCGCCGCTGCAGCCAAACGTCCGGTGAATCGGCGAGAGCTCATCGGCCGAAGATCTTGAACAGTCCGCTGGACTTCTCCGGCGCGGTCGCGGCCGCGTGTCCACCGCACCACTGGTTGGCCGGGACCATGGCCTTGACCTGAGCGACGTGCTGGCCGCAGCCAGCCCAGGTGGTCTTGCCACAGACCTTGCAGGTAACCGGACGACACATCTCGCAATCTCCATTCTCGAACGATGAACCAAGCATACCCCAGGGGGTATCAGTCTGAACAAATCGGCGTCCCGCACGGCCCGCTCAGGCGTTGTCGGAGCCGCCCGATAGGGTTGGCGCATGTCAACACCAAGAGCCGACGGCCGATCTCCACTGGACCTCCGCGAGGTGCGGATTACCCGCAACTGGCTCGACCATGCCGAAGGATCGGTGCTCGTCGAGTTCGGTGCTACCAGGGTACTGATCGCGGCTTCGGTGACCGAAGGCGTGCCGCGCTGGCGCAAGGGCAGCGGGCTCGGCTGGGTGACCAGCGAGTACGCGATGCTGCCGCGGGCCACGCATTCGCGGAGCGATCGCGAGTCGGTCAAGGGCCGCATCGGCGGACGCACCCACGAGATCTCCCGGTTGATCGGCCGCAGCCTGCGCTCGGTGATCGACTATCGCGCGCTCGGCGAGAACACCATCGTGCTCGACTGCGACGTGCTGCAGGCCGACGGGGGCACGCGGACGGCGTCCATCACCGGGGCGTACGTGGCGCTCGTGGACGCGGTGACCTGGTTGCGAAACCGCGGCGCGCTCGCTGGCGAACCGCTCACCGGCAGCGTGGCTGCGGTATCGGTCGGAGTCGTCGACGGCACCCCCATGCTCGACCTCTGCTATCCCGAGGACTCCTCCGCCGAGGTCGACCTGAACGTGGTCGCAACCGGCGGGGGCGAGTTCGTCGAGGTGCAGGGCACCGCAGAGGGCAAGCCGTTCGCGCGTCCGGTACTGGACGAGTTGCTCGATCTGGGTCTGGCGGGCTGTGCGGAACTCACCCGGCTGCAGCAGGCGGCGTTGGCCAGATGAGCATCGTCGTCGTCGCCACCCACAACGCGAAGAAGGCCGCCGAGTTGCACCGCGTGCTCGCTGCGGCGGGGGTGGACGCGGATGTGCGCGGCCTGGATGCCTTCTCCGCCTATCCCGAGCCGGCCGAGACCGAGCGGACCTTCGAGGGCAACGCGCTGCTCAAAGCGCGGGCTGCGGCGGCGGCCACCGGTGAGCTGGCGGTGGCCGACGACTCGGGCATCGAGGTCGATCTGCTGAACGGGATGCCCGGCGTCCGCTCGGCACGCTGGTCAGGGCCGGACGCGACCGACCAGCGCAACCTCGACCTGCTGATCGCGCAACTCACCGACACGACAGACGCCGACCGCACCGGACGCTTCGTGTGCGCCATGGCGCTGGTGACGCCGGAGGGCGCCGAACACCTGGTGCGGGGGGTGATGGAGGGACGGCTTGTCCTCGAACCGCGCGGCACGAACGGCTTCGGTTACGACCCGATCTTCATCGCTGAGGGTAACGAGGTCACCAACGCCGAGTTGACCCCCGAGCAGAAGGACGCGATCAGCCATCGCGGCCAAGCGGTGCGCGCGATGGTCCCGATCCTGAGCGACCTTCTAGGCCGATCGAAGTCGTCGACCCAGGACGGAGCGGTCCAGTCATCGTCATCTCAGCCCTCACCTTCCTCATCCCAGCCCTCACCTTCGTCATCCCGGCGTAGGCCGGGATCCCCGGATCCTGGACCTGAGCCGAAGGAAAGCTGATGCAGCAATACCTCGACCTACTGCAACACGTGCTGGATCACGGCACGGCGAAGTCTGACCGCACCGGCACCGGCACGCGGAGCGTGTTCGGCTACCAGATGCGCTTCGACCTAGCCGTTGGCTTTCCGTTGCTGACCACCAAGAGGCTGCACACCCGCAGCATCTTCGGCGAGCTGTTGTGGTTCCTGCGGGGCTCGACAAACGTCGAGTGGCTGCACGATAACGGCATCACGATCTGGGACGAGTGGGCCGACGCGAACGGCGACCTCGGGCCGATCTACGGCTACCAGTGGCGGTCCTGGCCCACCCCGGACGGCGGTCATGTCGACCAGATCAAGGGCGTGATCGAGTCGATCCAGAACTTCCCGGACAGCCGTCGGCACATCGTTTCGGCCTGGAACGTCGGACAGTTGGGGGAGATGGCGCTGCCGCCGTGCCACGCGTTCTTCCAGTTCTACGTGGCGGACGGGAAGCTGTCCTGTCAGCTCTACCAGCGCTCGGCCGACATCTTCCTCGGGGTGCCGTTCAACATCGCGTCCTATGCGCTGCTGACCCATCTGGTCGCGCAGGTGACCGGGCTGGAAGTCGGCGACTTCGTGCACACCCTCGGCGATGCGCACCTGTACTCGAACCACTTGGAGCAGGCCAAGCTCCAGCTGACCCGCGAGCCGCGTCCGCTGCCGAGGCTGCTGGTCGACCCGAGCGTGACCGAGATCGACGCCTTCACCCTGGCCGACCTCGAGGTGGTCGACTATGACCCGCACCCCGGAATCAAAGCCCCGATCGCGGTCTAGCCATGCGGATCATCGCCATCGCAATCGTGGGCGCCAACGGAGTGATTGGGGACGGGGAGCGCCAGCCGTTCGAGATCGCTGAGGACTGGGCCCGATTCAAGCGGGTGACGCTTGGACATCCGCTGATCATGGGACGAAAGACGCACGATGCGATCGGCCGCTGGCTGCCCAAGCGCACCACGATCGTGGTCACGTCGCACCCCGAGACGATCGCGCTCCCTGAGCCCACTCGGGTCGTCGAGCCTATCGAAACCCTGCCGCCCCGTACCGCCTACGCGGTGGCCTCCCTGGACGAGGCGCTCGACCTGGCGGCCGGCCTCGACGCCGAGATCTACGTCGCCGGCGGCGGCAGCATCTACCGGCAGGCTTGGCCGCGGCTGACCGACCTCGACCTGACCGAGGTGCATCAGGTTGCGGACGGTTCAGTGCTCTTTCCCGACGTGCGCCCGGCCGAGTGGGTGGAGGTGTCCCGCGAGCCCCGCGACGGTTTCGACTTTGTCCACTACCGGCGGCGCTGAGCGATGTTGCTCCCGGCCAGGATCGCTGCCGGCGTGCGCGACGGCACCATCACTTTGGCGTTCCGCCGGTGGGAGCAACCCCGCGTCCGGGTCGGCGGCACCCAGCTGACCAGTGCCGGCATCGTCGGCTTCGATGCCGTCGAGGAGGTCTTCGGTGCAGAGCGGCTCACCGATGCGGACGCCCGCGCGGCCGGCTTCGCGAGCCTGACCGCCCTGCGTCGCCAGCTCTACCCGCCCGAACCGCCCCCTGAGGAGGTTGCTCCGCGAGAGCCGCGTTGGGTCGGCCCCCGCGCCAGCAAAGGTGGCTACCACGTGTACCGGGTCCGTCTCTCTTGGGTGGGCGACGATCCACGTGTCGCGCTCCGCGACGTCCTCCCGAGCGCCGAAGAGCTGACCGAAATCACCGCAGCCGTCGCCAAGCTTGACGCAGCCAAGCGCACCGGGGGTTGGACGCGTCCGATCCTCGAGTGGATTCGCGACCACCCTGGGGTGATTTCCACCGAACTCGCAGCGCTCCTGCAACGGGAACTGCAGCCGATGAAGACCGATATCCGCAAGCTCAAGGCGCTCGGGCTCACCGAGAGCCTCGGGGTCGGCTACCGGCTATCACCGCGGGGTCGGGCCTATCTCGAATCGCTGGACTGACCTTGCGTCCGCAAGCTTCGATCATGCACCTCGATCTGGACGCGTTCTTCGCGGCGGTCGAGCAACGCGACAAACCGTCGTTGCGCGGCAAGCCGGTGATCGTCGGCGGCATCGGACTGCGCGGCGTGGTCTCGACAGCGTCCTACGAGGCACGGAAGTTCGGGGTGGGCTCGGCGATGGCGATGGGGGAGGCGCGGCGGCGCTGCCCGCACGCCGCCTTTCTGGCCGGGCGGTTCGGCTCCTACCGCGAAGCCAGCGCGATCGTAATGCGGCTGCTGCATGAGCTTTCGCCGCTGGTCGAGCCGCTGAGCCTGGACGAGGCTTTCGTCGACCTGGCGGCCGGCCCCGAGCGCGACCTGAATGACGACTCCCTGTTGGCCCTCGCGCAGGACCTGCGCGCCAGGCTGGCGGGCGCGACGGGCGGGCTCACTGCTTCGGTCGGTCTGGGCAGTTCGAAGTTCATCGCGAAGGTGGCCAGCGAACTGGCGAAGCCGAACGGCGTCCGGCTGGTCGCCCCGGGGACTGAGGTTGCCACGATCGCCGAACTGCCGGCCCGGGCAATCCCGGGCGTCGGTCCGGCGACGATGGACCGATTGTCCCGATTGGGTGTAAGCACGGTGGCCGACCTCCAACGGCTCAGCCGCGCCGAGTTGGTACGCGAGCTCGGCAAGTCCGGCGGCGAGCACCTGTCCGATCTCGCCTGGGCGGTGGATGACCGACCGGTCGAACCGGAACGCGAGACGAAGTCGATCTCGGTTGAGGACACCTTCGAGCGCGACCTGGCGGACGCGGATGTCCTGGCCGGCATCGCCGACCGCCAAGCCATTTCGGTAGTTCAACGTCTGACGAAGGCCGAGTTGTTCGCGCGGACGGTGACCGTGAAGGTGCGTTGGCCGGACTTCTCTTCGATCAGTCGGTCCCGGACGCTCAACGGCGCGACCGACCGGGTGGAAGTGGTCGCGCAGGTGGCCCGCAGCCTGCTGGAGGGGCTGGACACCAGTCAGGGTGTCCGCCTGCTCGGCGTGGGCGTCTCCGGTCTGGTCGAGGTGGCGCAGGAGCCATTGTTCGACCTGGTGGACAGCGCTCCACCGCGGGTCGTCGAGGAGGCCGAGGCCCCGCTGACCAGGCGTCCGTCCGGTTGGCTGGCCGGAGCGGACGTGGTGCACGTCCAGTTCGGCCAGGGCTGGGTATGGGGCTCCGGGCTCGGCCGGGTCACCGTCCGCTTCGAGACCGCAGACACCGGTCCCGGCCCGGTGCGCACGTTCGCGGCCGACGACCCGGAACTGAGCCCCGCCTGATCGCGCTCGCGTCGTACCCGCGTGTCGCCTGATCGCACTCGAATCGGACCCGTGTCCCGCTTACCCCGCTCAACCGCCGAGGGCTGGCCTTGGCGGTTGGGACGCCCACCTCAGGTTCGAGCCCAAGGCTCTAAGCCTGGATTCACCGATGGCAGTCGTCGCGAGTGGCGCCGGGCGGGTGCCCTGGCCGGCCGAGCCAAGCGATGGCATGCCGGGTCCGTGTAGTTGAGCGTGGTCGGCTGCGCCAGGGCGCCTGTATAGGGTTGCGCAGCAGACCGAACCGGTGATCCGGGGCTGCCTGGGCCTGGCCAATGCTCATGTCCACAACTCAGTCGGTGGCCGCGCTCACCTGCTGCGGGTTCACCGGCACCGATTCGCGGCTAACCCCCATCGAAACCGGGTTTCACCTGCAACAGTCGGACAGACCCGCACCAGATGCCATCAAAGTCGGGCTCAACTGCCCGACGCCAACCAGGACACCGGTCTGGCGCCGCCCGTGATGACGGCCAGCGGTGCATCCGGGCCAAGCTAAGGCTGACCCTCGGTGAGCGGACGGGCGTGGTCAGCTGGGGCAGACGCGCCCGCTAGACTCAAGCCGCCAGCCGGAGTGGTGGAATTGGCAGACACGCAGGATTTAGGTTCCTGTGCCTTCGGGCGTGAGGGTTCAAGTCCCTTCTCCGGTACCGCGCGACTCGTGTTGTCGCACGATGAAAGCACTCCATTCAGGCCGAGAGCGGGCTCCAGGAATCCGGCAACAGGTCGACCGCTGGCGGAGCAGATGTCACGGCCACCGGCTCCCCGGACGCGATCGACTCCTCTACGGCCAGCATGATGTCGAGCACGTGGTAGGCCAGTTCTCCATTCAGCCGCGGACGCCGCCCCTCGGCCAGGGACCGCACGAGGTCGACGACTCCGATGCCGCGACCGTGTCCGGCGGCTTCGATCGCCACCTCGCCGGTGAGTTCGCCACCGACATGGGTGCGTACCGTTCCGTCGAACATGTTGGGGTCCGGCGCCACGATCGTGCCGGTGCTGCCTTGGAACTCCAACACCCCGGCGCGCGCGAGCCCCGAGTCGAACGAGTACAGGCACACCGACGAAGCCCCGGACGCGTGCCGCAGCAGCACATTGGCGGTGGTTGGCACAGTCACGGCGAACTCCGTCCCAGCCTTCGGCCCGGACACGACCGTCCGCACCTCCCGAGCCCGACCGCCCGCGGCGACCACGGAAGTAACCGGCCCAAGTCCCAGCACCAGTGAGGTGAAGTAGTACGGCCCGATGTCCAGCACCGGCCCCGCGCCCGTCTGGAACAGGAAGGCGGGGTCCGGATGCCAAAGGTCCGGGCCGGGCACCTGCATGATCGCCAGGCCAGCGAGCGGACGCCCGATCGAGCCGGCGTCCATCGAACGCAATGCCGCCTGGATGCCAGGACCGAGCACCGTGTCAGGTGCGCAACAGACCTGGACGCCCAGCGCGGCGGCCTCATCGAGCAACGTGCGCGCCGCCGTCCGGTCCAGACCGAGCGGCTTCTCGCTCCACACGTGCTTGCCGGCCCGGATCGCCTGGGCCGAGACCGACAGATGCACCTCGGGTGGCGTGATGTTGACCACCACCTCGACCTCAGGGTTGGCGCAAACCGTGCCCGCGCCGCCCCACGTATCGACACCGAACTTCTCCGCTTGTGCCCGGGCGCGCTCGGGAATCAGGTCGTCGATCGCGACCACTTTCAGGTCGGGATAGGTGGTGAGGTTGGTCAGGTACTGCGTCGAGATGTTCCCGGCACCAACCAGGCCCACGCCGATCGGCATCACCGCTCCCGGAGGTAGCCGATGCTCTGGCCGACCTCTTCGAGTGGGCTCGTCGCCAGATCGAATTCGACCACCCAGACCCGGTCGGGCGATGCGTCGAGGATGGGCGGCAGGTCCATCGACCCGGTGCCGAGGACAGCGTTCAGCGCGCCACTGTCTGACGGCAGCAAGGGCCCGTCCTTCACATGCAGGTGGGTGATCCGGCTGCCGTACTTCGCCAGGAGGGCGGGCACGTCGCGTCCGCCGGCCGCGGCCCAGTAGGTGTCCACCTCGAGCACGACGCGCTCGTCCAGCAGGGACACGAAGTAGTCATAGGCCGGGACGCCGTCCACGTCGGGCGCCGTGAACTCGAAGTCGTGGTTGTGGTAACCGATGGTCACACCGGCCTCGGCGAAACGATCGACCTGGCTGTTCAGCGCTTCGGCCAATCCGCGGATCCCGTCCGCGGACGTCCACTGCACCGGCTCCCAATACGGCTGGAACACCGTGCGGACGCCGAGCGCCGTCGCCGCTGCGAGCACCTTCTCCGGATCGTCCAGCAGCCCCGCGTGGGCGCTTCCGGCTTTCAGGCCGTGCGCGGCAAGCGAATCGGCGAGCCAGTCGAAGTGTTCTATGCCGAATGGCTCGACCTCGTCCACACCCATCCCGGCGACGGCCGCGAGGGTTGTCTCCGGGTCGGACGCGAGCTGGTCTCGAAGTGTGTAGAGCTGGATGCTGACGCGGGCCACAGTGCCTCCTGGATGGAAATGATCGCGCTCTCACAGTATCGCGGAACCGTCCCTCCGCAACGTCCCGCGAGAATCGATTCGTCGGTGCGGGCCAGGTCGGGGCGAGTCAGCCGAGCACGGTACCGGTGTGATCGGCGAGCGCGGTCAGCAGGGAGTCCTGGAAGGTGGGGTCAGCCGTACTCGGGTGTGGCGGACGCTGGCGTTGGTGGTGCCAGTAGCCACCAGAGACCAGCGCAGGCGCCGCTTCGCTGGTCGCAAGCCATTCCTGGGTCAGGTGCCCGAGTCGCAGGTCGTCCGGCGCGCCCGGACCACCCATCCTGGTCGGCACCCAGCCGGGGTCGACCGCATTGCTCAACACACCGGGCCAGAACCGGGCGACCGCAAGGGCCAGCGCGGTGACGAACAGCTTGCTGTCGGAATACGTTGCGGTCACGCTGGCGCCGCCCCAGTCGAGACCGGACAAGTCGGGACGGCCGCCACGGTGCAGGCCGCTGCTTAGGTAGATCAGCCGTCCCGGACGATCGATGCGAGCGGTGAGTAGGTAGGGTGCGACCACGTTCACCGGCAACACCGCCGGGCCCGAGACCACGCCCGCGTTGTGAATGACCGCGTCCATCCGGCCAAGGCGGTTCACCTGCTCGGCGACGTCCATGGTCGCGGTGAGGTCGCTGAGATCGCCGACGACAGCCTTCGCTCCCTGCGCGATTAGGCCCTGCACGGCGGTGATTCGTGACTGGTTGCGCACGTGAACCACGACTTCGTGGCCCACGGCCAGCAGGGTGGCGGCTGCCGCATGCCCGAGACCATCGCTTGACCCGGTGATGAAGACGCGCGCCATGTGCCCCCCTCGGTCAGAGGCCGGTAGCCAGGGCCTGTGCGATCAGTCGGCTACCCAGCTCGCCGTAGGCCTCCGGATCACGGTTGACCGACATGGCGCGAAGTGCGGCGTAGCCGGCCACGAGGCCCATGATCAGGTCGACCAGATCGTCCGGGTCGGTGTCCGACGAATGCTCGGCACACCAGTTCGCCATGAAGGTGCGAACGGCGCTCCGGGCCACCATCGCTTGGGAATGGATCAGGCGGCCCAGCTTCGCGTCCGACTTCGCCCCAGCCCAGATCTGCAGGAGCAGTTCAGGGGTGGTTTCGTCGCGCGCCATCTGCGCGAGGGCGGCCCGGAAGAGCTCCGTCGGCGACAGTTCCGGACTGGTCCGAAGCACCATTTCCATCGGCTTGGCCAGGATGCTCTGACCGACCTCGAGGATCAACCGCTCCTTGTTGCCGAAGTGGTGGTAGATGGCCCCCGCGGACGTCTTCGAGCGGGCGACGATGTCGGAGATCGAAGTGCCGGCGACACCCTGGTGCCGGATCAGATCGATAGTGGCCCGGATAATTGCCTCGCGGGCGTCGCGCGCGGGCGCGGGCACGTTCTCCACAATCTGCAGGGTACTGCCGCGCCGCTCACGATTCGGCCATGGCCAGAATGCAGAACGATCGTTCTGCTAGGCTCGCCCACGAGCAGAACGATCGTTCTGATTGGAGGGCCGATGCCCCAGCAGTTCGCGCTCGGACTCGATATCGGGTCGACCACGGTCAAGGCCGTCGTGCTCAACGCCGGTACGGTTCGGTTCAGCGCCTACCGTCGCCACAACGCGGACGCGCGCGGCGCACTGCGGACCCTCCTGGCTGACGTCGCGCAGCGATACCCAGGGCAGCAGTTCCGCTGCGCGGTGACCGGCTCCGCTGGTCTGGGGGTGGCCGACCTGTTGGGCGTCGAGTTCGTGCAGGAGGTCATCGCCAGCACCGCGGCCATCGAGCGCTTCATTCCGGACGCCGATGTGGTAATCGAACTCGGCGGTGAGGACGCGAAGATCACCTTTCTGCGGCCGGTGGTCGAGCAGCGGATGAACGGCACCTGCGCCGGCGGCACCGGTGCCTTCATCGACCAGATGGCCACGCTCCTGCACACCGATGCCGGCGGACTGGACGACCTCGCAGCCAAGCACAAGCACCTCTACCCGATCGCCTCCCGCTGCGGCGTGTTCGCCAAGTCCGATCTGCAGCCGCTGCTGAACCAGGGCGCGGCCCACACCGACCTGGCCGCATCCGTGTTCGCCGCGGTCGCCACCCAGACGATCGCCGGCCTGGCCTGCGGTCATCCGATTCGCGGCAACTTGGTCTTCCTCGGTGGACCGTTGCACTTCCTGCCGCAACTCCGGCGTGCGTACGAGCGCGCGCTCGCAACTCAGGTCGACTCGTTCACCACGCCGGACGAGGCGCACCTCTACGTCGCCATCGGGGCGGCGCTGCTGACCGGCTCGGGCTCCGGTGTGGCCATCGAGGACCTGATCGGACGGCTTCGCGAACGCACCCTGATCCCACTCGCCAGCACGCGGATGCGTCCGCTGTTCAAGGACCAGGCCGAACGCGACGAGTTCGACGTCCGGCACGGCAGCGAGACGATCGCGAGAGGCGACCTCAGCGCGGCGTCCGGGCCGATGTTCCTCGGCATCGACGCAGGGTCAACGACGGTCAAGGCGGTGGTGCTGACCGCGTCGGGTGAACTCGTGTTCTCGCACTACCAGGGCAGCAACGACCCGGTCGGGGTGGCGCTCAGCATCCTGCGGACCGTGCTCACGTCGCTTCCAGCGGACGCCTACCTGGCTCGCGCCTGCGTGACCGGCTACGGCGAAGGCCTGGTGCGGGCCGCGCTGCGCCTCGACGACGGTGAGATCGAGACGATGGCCCACTACCGGGCTGCGGAGCGGATCGCGCCCGGGGTGACTTCCGTGATCGACATCGGCGGCCAGGACATGAAGTACCTGCGCATCC
The DNA here is from genome assembly GCA_029778515.1 of Actinomycetes bacterium. The sequence continues at coordinate 12,862 of JAKOQD010000092.1, read as the reverse complement.
GCAACGGTGCTGTCGACTCCATCGCCGTCAACGAAGCCTGTTCGTCCGGCTGCGGCTCGTTCCTGCAGACGTTCGCCGCGTCCATGGACACCGATGTCGCCGCCTTCGCCAGCATGGCGCTGGAGTCATCCGCGCCGGTCGACCTGGGCACCCGCTGCACGGTCTTCATGAACTCGTCGGTCAAGCAGGCGCAGCGTGAGGGTGCGGCGGTCGGCGACATCGCTGCCGGGCTCTCCTACTCGGTGGTGCGCAACGCGCTGTACAAGGTGATCAAGCTCAAGGACGCGTCCCAGCTCGGCGAGTTGGTGGTGGTGCAGGGCGGTACCTTCCTGAACGACGCGGTGCTGCGGGCCTTCGAACTGCAGACCGGCGCCCAGGTGATCCGTCCGGACATCGCCGGCCTGATGGGCGCCTACGGTGCGGCTCTGACCGCCCAGCGCAATTGGTCGGACGGCGAACGCTCGCAGGTGCTCGGCCTCGATGAACTGGACGAGTTCCGCGTGGACACGCATCTGGACACCTGCCGGCTCTGCCAGAACCACTGCCAGCTGACCATTTCCACCTTCGGCGATGGCACCCGGCATGTCTCTGGCAACCGCTGCGAGCGCGGTGCGAGCACTGAGAAGGTGCCGAAGAAGTCCGAGTTGCCGAACCTCTATGACTACAAGTACCGGCGCATGTTCGGCTACCGGCGACTGACTGCTGACTTGGCATTTCGCGGCGATATCGGGATTCCGCGGGTGCTGAACATGTACGAGAACTACCCGCTGTGGTTCACCATCCTGACCCGGCTCGGCTTCCGGGTGACCCTTTCGGGGCGGTCCAGCCACGAGGTGTTCGAGCGCGGGATGGAGTCGATTCCGGCCGAGAACGCCTGCTACCCGGCCAAGATCGCGCACGGCCACATCGAGAGCCTGCTCGACCGGGGCATCAACACGATCTTCTACCCGTGCGTCCCGCTCGAGGCCAAGGAGGTCAAGGGGGCGGACAACCATTTCAACTGCCCAGTGGTCGCGTTCTACCCGCAGGTGCTGCAGCGCAATCTGGTGCGGCTGCAGGAGCCGGGCGTCCGCTACCTCAGCCCGTTCCTGAACCTGGACAACCCCGAGAAGCTGGCCAAGCGGCTGGTCGAGGTGTTCGCCGACTGGGACGTCACCCTGGCCGAGGCCACGGCTGCGGTCGAGGCGGGGTTCATCGAGGACGCGAACGCCAAGGCCGACATTCGGGCCGAGGGACGCCGTGCACTGGAGTACATGACCGCCCACGGCGTCAAGGGCATCGTGCTGGCCGGCCGGCCGTACCACGTCGACCCGGAGATCAACCATGGCATCCCCAGCCTGATCAACGGCTTGGGCATGGCCGTACTGACCGAGGACGCGGTCGTCGAACCGTCCGCGACGGCCCTGGCCCGGCCGATCCGCGTGCGCGACCAATGGGCCTACCACACCCGGCTGTACGAGTCGGCGGCGGTGGTCGCGAAGCAGCCCGACCTGCACCTGGTGCAGCTCAACTCCTTCGGCTGCGGGGTGGACGCGATCACCACCGACCAGGTGCAGGAGATCCTGGAGCAGGCCGGCGAGGCCTACACGCTGCTCAAGATCGATGAGGTGTCGAACCTCGGCGCGGCGACGATCCGGCTGCGGTCGATGAAGGCGGCGGCGGCCGAGCGCCGCGGCTCGGCCACGGTGAGCACGTTCGGACCGCTGGGGGAGCGGCGGCTGTTCGACGAGAACGCCCGCGACACCCATACGATCTACGCCCCGCAGATGGCGCCGATGCACTTCCGGCTGCTGATGCCGGTGTTCGGCAAGGTCGGACTGAACATGAAGTTGCTGGAGCGGGCCAGCAGCGACGACGTGGAAGTCGGGCTCAAGTATGTGAACAACGACGCCTGCTTCCCAGCGATCATGGTGGTCGGCCAACTGGTGAACAAGATCCGCAGCGGCGAGGCTGACCCGGACCGCACCTCGGTGGCGATCACCCAGACCGGCGGGATGTGTCGTGCAACGAACTACGTTGGACTACTACGCAAGGCCCTTGCCGACGCGGGCTACCCGCAGGTGCCGGTGCTGGCCATCAGCGTGCAGGGCCTGGAGGCGAATCCCGGCTTCAAGATCACGCCGGGACTGATCCATCCGGCACTACAGGCGCTGGTGCTGGGTGACCTGATGCAGACGGTGCTGCTTCGCGTCCGGCCCTATGAAGTGGTGCCGGGTTCGGCCAAGGCGCTCTATGACCGCTGGGACCGGATCTGCCAGGAGTTCCTGCAGCACTCGGGCTACTCGGCGACGCTGGGGCGCAGCGTTGGGTACACCGCGTTGATTCGTAGGCTGGTGCGGGAGTTCGACGAACTGCCGCTGCGTGAGGTTCCGCGCAAGCCGCGCGTCGGCGTGGTGGGGGAGATCCTGGTGAAGTTCCACCCGGACGCGAACAACCACGTGGTGGATGTGATCGAGGCCGAGGACTGCGAGGCGGTCATTCCCGGCATTCTGCAGTTCTTCCTGATGCCGCTGTACTCGGCGCAGTACCAGTGGGAGACCCTCGGCATCGGTCGCAAGTCGCACCACGTGAAGAAGCTGGCGACGTGGCTGATCGAGAAGTACCAGCAGCCGGTGGCGCAGGCGTTGGCGAAGACCGGCAAGTTCGACGTGCCGCCGCGAATGAGCGATCTGGCCAAGAAGGCGGACGGGGTGATCTCGCTCGGCACCCGGGCGGGCGAGGGCTGGCTGCTGACCGCGGAGATGGTCGAGCTGATCGAAATCGGCGCGCCAAACATCATCTGCGCCCAGCCGTTCGCCTGCCTGCCTAACCATGTGGTCGGGAAGGGGATGTTCGCCGAACTGCGGCGACTGCACCCGGAGGCGAACATCGTCGCGGTCGACTACGACCCGGGCGCCTCGGAGACCAACCAGCTCAACCGGATCAAGCTCCTGGTCGCCACCGCGCACAAGCGGCATCACGCCGAGCAGCCCATCGGGCGCGCTGATTCGGTCGGGCTTGGGGAGCCGCAGCTCGGTACGGCGCCGGTCTCGCCCGCGGACGTCTGGGATCTGGTCTGACTATTCGTTGGGTTCGCTCGTCGGCCTGGTGAAGAAGGCCGGGTTGTCGGCGACGGGGCGCGGACGCCCGTCCTCGTCGACGGCCACGTAGCGGAAGACGCCCTCGGCGACGAGTTCGCGTTCCTCCTCATAGATCGCGACCAGGCCGCGGGCCCAGACCTCGAGCTTGAGGTCCAGCGAGCTGCGTCCGACCTTGAGCAGTTCGGCGTGGACGCAGATCGTGTCGCCGACCGCGACCGGCTGGTGGAACACCACATCGGTGACGGTCACGGTGACCACTCGTCCCTGGGCGATTTCGGCGGCCATGATGCCGGCCGCTATGTCCATCTGCGAGAGGATCCAGCCGCCGAAGATGTCGCCGCGAGGGTTGGTGTCCCTGGGCATGGCCAAGGTGCGCAGCACCAGCGGACCGCGCGGATGGCGCCGCTCAACGTCTTGATCCATGTTGGTCCCTTGCCATTGCCGGTTTGAACTCAGGCTATGGGTAGCGGGGTGGCGTCGCCACCTGGATGGATGTGAACAGTGGGAGGTTTTCGCCGCGCGGTCCGGAGCCACATGGGATCATCGAAGTTCCATGCACGGGATCGCACAGGGGAGTGAGATGACCGACACCGGCAACGAGGTGGACCTGAGCTATCGCGACGCGAGTCTGCCGGTCGCTGAAAGGGTGGAGATCCTGCTCGGCCAGATGACGCTGCCGGAGAAGGCCGGTCTGTTCTTCCAGACCATGACCACCATGGGCGCGGATGGCTCGCTCACCGACGGCGACCCGGTCTTCGGACTGCCGAGCACGGACGAGTACGTCAACGGCCGGCTGATGAACCACTTCAACATCCTCACTGCGGCGCCGACGCCCGAGGCGATGGCCACCTGGCACAACCGGCTGCAGGAACTCGCCGCGTCCACCCGTCTCGGCATTCCGGTGACGGTCTCCACCGACCCACGGCACTCTTACTCCGACAACCCGCTCGCCGGACTGAGCGCGGGCTGCTTCTCGGTCTGGCCGGAGCCGCTCGGGCTCGCCGCGATCGGCGACGAGGCGGTGGTTGAGCGCTTCGGCGACATCGCGCGCCAGGAGTACACCGCGGTCGGCATCCGGGTGGCGCTGCATCCGCAGATCGACCTGGCCACCGAGCCGCGCTGGTCGCGGCAGCTGCAGACCTTCGGTGAGGACGTCGAACTGACTTCTCGCCTGGGCGCGGCGTACATCCGGGGCTTCCAGGGACGCGTGCTCGGCACCGACTCGGTGGCCACCATGACCAAGCACTTCCCGGGCGGCGGCCCCCAGCTCGACGGCGAGGATCCGCACTTCGCCCACGGCCGCGAACAGGTCTACCCAGGTGGCCAGTTCGAACTGCATCTCAAGCCCTTCGAGGCGGCCCTCGAGGCCGGCACCAGCCAGATGATGCCGTACTACGGGATGCCGATCGGCACCGAGCTCGAGGAGGTCGGCTTCGGCTTCAACAAGGCGGTCGTCACCGGCATGCTGCGCGAGCGCTACGGCTTCGACGGCATCGTCTGCACCGACTGGGGCCTGATCAACGACGCCGCGATCATGGGTGCACCGTTCCCGGCCCGCGCCTGGGGTGTCGAGCACCTCAGCCCGCGTGAGCGCATGGTGAAGGTGCTGGCGGCCGGCTGCGACCAATTCGGTGGCGAAGCCTGCCCGGAACTGTTGATCGAGCTGGTTGAGTCCGGCGAGATCAGCGAGGAGCGGCTGGACGTGTCCGCGCGTCGCCTGCTTCGGGAGAAGTTCGTCCTCGGGTTGTTCGACCGGCCGTTCGTGGAGGTCGCGAGGGCGTCCGCGGTGGTCGGTGCACCTGAGTTCGTCGCCGCAGGATTGGCCGCACAGCGTGCGTCCCTGACCCTACTCACTAACCGTGCGTACGGTGCCGGTGAATCGGTGCTGCCGCTCGGCACCGGGCGAAAGCTGTACGTCGAAGGCATCGACTCGGCGGTCGCAGGCCGCTACGGGACGGTCGTGGGCGAGCCGGGGGAGGCGGATGTCGCGATCCTCCGGCTGCAGGCGCCGTGGGAGCAGCGTCCGACGATGTTCGAGAACTTCTTCCACTCCGGATCGCTCGACTTTGCCGACGATGTGGTCGCGCATGTGCGCGAGGTAGCGGCAGTGGTGCCGACGGTGCTGGACGTGTTCCTTGACCGTCCGGCGATCCTGACCCCGTTCGTGGACGTGGTTACGGCCATCGTCGCCAACTGGGGCGCCAGTCCGACCGCGCTGCTGGACGTGCTGACCGGCGTCGACCAGCCGCAGGGCTCGCTGCCCTTCGACCTGCCGAGCAGCATGGCCGCCGTCGAAGCGAACCTGCCGGACGTGCCCTTCGACACCGCCGAGCCGCTGTTCCGGTTCGGCCACGGTCTGCGCTACGCGTCCGCCGGCTGAGGCTGCGCTCGGACAAAGGGGCCGGCGGAACCCGTAGGATCGATGTCGCGATCTGGGCAATAGATGGTGGGGGTCGTCGGCACCGACGCTTCTAGGACGTCACCGCTTCGAGATCGCGACACGCGGCTGGTCGGTGGCGCCAGTCGGGATCCCCTGCGGCCGGCTCGTCGAACGCCTGTCAGTCGACGGCCGTTACCAGGTAGAGCAGCGCGTGGTCGGGGTTCACTGCGGCATCGGTCAGGCCGGTGTGCAGCAGCACCGAGCCGGGCAGTTCGATGCCAAGGTTCCGATCGGTGGCCACGAAGCGGGGGCCCGCACCCGAGTGCAGGTCGGCCAACTCGTTGGTGTAGTCGCGCTCCAGACCCCACCACAGTGGCGGACGCAGTCCTGACGGCGCCTGCCCGACCTGTACCGGCGTCACCCGGTAGCGCCGGTCCGGATCCAGGCCGGGGAAGGTCAACCGGCCGAGCATCACTGCGTCCGTCCCAGCCATCGCCGCGAACGAATAGATCGCCTGGCTGCGGTCGGGGGAGACCACACCACCGGCCAGCAGCGCAGCGTCCGGGAAGTCGAGCCGAACCACGTCGCCGCCCAGCAGCAGCTCGCGATGCTCCTTGTAGAACGCAATCCACTCGGTCAGCTCCGCGAGTTCCGCAGCGGTGGCCGTGTTCAGGTTCCACTCGATGCCGAAGTGGCCGAACAGCGCGGTGGCCGCCCGGAAGTTGAGGTCGTGGCTGCGTCCGGTGGTGTGCGAGATGCCGGACGCGATGTGCGAACCCAGCATCTCCGGCGGCACCAGCTGGCCGGTCCAGCGCAGCATCTGCTGGCGGTCGTGCGGGTCGATGCAGTCCGAGACCCATATCCGATCGGTGCGCTCCAGGACACCCAGGTCCACCCGGCCGCCGCCGGAAGAGCAGGACTCGATCTCCAGGTGCGGGAAGGCCGCCCGCAGTTCGTCCAGCAACCGGTACACCGCGGCGGTCTGCAGGTGCACGCCCGGGCGCCCGGACGGCTGGGTGCCGGCATCGATCAGGTCGCGGTTGTGGTCCCACTTGAGGTAGGCGATGTCGTACTCGGTCAGGATCGCGAGCAGCGCATCGCGGATGTGGTCGTAGCACTCCGGGATCCCGAGGTTCAGCACCTGCTGGTGCCGCGAGGCCACCGGCAACCGGCCGCCGGTGGCCATCACCCATTCGGGGTGAGCCCTGGCGAGGTCGGAATCCAGGTTCACCATCTCTGGCTCCACCCAAAGCCCGAACTCCATGCCGAGCTCCCGCACCCGGTTGACCAGCGGGTGCAGCCCGTCCGGCCACACGTCAGCAGACACCGTCCAGTCGCCGAGGCCCGAGAAGTCGTCGCGCCGCGAACCGAACCAGCCGTCATCGAGCACGTACCGCTCCACGCCGATGGCCGCCGCCTTCTCGGCCAGCTGGAGCAGGGTGGGCAGGTCGTGGTTGAAGTACACCGCCTCCCAGACGTTCAGCGTCACCGGACGCTTCGTCCCCGGGTGCTGCGGACGCGAGCGCAGGAACCGGTGGAAGCGGCGGGCCACCGCATCCAGGCCGCGGCCGTAGGCGCCGTAGAGCCACGGCGTGGCGTAGCCGTGCCCCGGGCCCAGCACGATTTCGCCGGGCAGCAGTAGCTCGCCGCCGCCCAGCACCTGGTGCCCGGTGAAGGTGCGTTCGGCGTAGTGGGTGTGGTTGCCGCTCCAGCCGACGTGTACGCCCCAGACCTCCCCGTCGGCGAAGCTGAAGCCGGGAACGCCGGCATGGAGCACGGTTGCTGCGTCCGCACCGGTACGGCCCTTGCGCCCTTCGCGCAAGTGCGTGCCGACCGTGAACTCGCGACGTTGCGGGACGCGTTCGCGGCCCCAGCGGCCGGCCAGGTCCAGCAGCTCGCGAGCCGTGGCCGGCACCGGATAGGCGAGCACGAGGTCGTTCAGCTGGTAGTCGTCGGTGCCGGTGTTGGCCAGTTCGGCCCGGGTTCGCAGCAGCCCGGACGGCGTGAGCTCCAGGTGCAGGCGCAGCACCAGCCCGGCCGCTTCGTCGGTGGCGACCACCGAGACCCGGGAGGCGGTGATCAGCACCGGCTCATCCCCAGCCGAAGCCACCGAGGAACCGTCCGCCTCGATCGCGGTGACCACGAACTTCGGCGACCACGCCCGACCGCCACGCGAGCCGCTCAGCCCAGGCCGCCCGACCCAGCCGGTGTGGTGCTCGGGCAGCATGGCCAGGCGTAGCGGTTCGTCGACGATATTGGCCACGATCGGGTGCACCCCGGCCGAAACGAGCGCGGCCGCGTCCGCTGCGGTCAGTTCGCCCAGGTCGGTGCCCCAGTGGGCGATCGCCGGCAGCTTGGCGTCACAGAGATCGAGCACCACGCTGACATCGTCGGCGCGCAGCAGCGCGAACACCTGGGTTTCCGGCATGGACGGTCCTTCTTTCGGGTTCGGGGAAGCTTCAGTTTCGGATCAGCAGGTGAGCCCTCGGCTCAACTACATCGTCGGCGTGCGGGCAGCCGCAGGAGGCGCGGCGAATCAGTTCGGTGGACAGCTGCACATGCCGGCCCCGGCTGCCAGGTTCCAGCAGCAGGTTGATCGCAGCCTCGGCCAGCTTCGCCCGCGGCTGGCGCGCCACGGTGAGCGGCGGCCAGCAGTACGCGGCTTCCTTGGTGCCGTCGAAAGCGGCCACCGCGATGTCGTCCGGGATCGAGATCCCGTGCTCCTGCAGCACCCGAACCAGGCCGATGCCCTGCAGGTCGTTGCTGGCGAGCACCGCGTCCACCCGTGGAACCTGTGCGAGCAGCAGTTGGGCGCCGGCGTAGCCGCCCTCCCGGGTGAAGGGCACCCGGACGATCGGTCCCTCGGCCAGCCCGGACGCCTGCAGGCCGCGGCGCCAGCCCTGCTCGCGCGGGTCGGGGTCGCCGAAACCGGAGTCGCCGACGATCAGCCCGATTCGCCGGCGGCCATGCTCGGCAAGGTGCCGCACCAACATCTCGGCGCCACCGGCCGCGTCCGCGCCAACCGTCCGCCGGCCTGGGATCGGCCCGGGGCAGTCGATCAGCACCACCGGGGTGCCGGCCACCCGCAACGGCAGGCTCTCGTCGATCTGGGACAGCGGGCTGGCGAACAGCAGGCCGTCCACCTGCCTGGAGACGAGATCCTCGACGATCTGGATCTCGGTGCGTTCGTCCTGGTGGGTGTCGGCGATCAGCAGGCGTTTGCCGTGCGCAGCGGCGACCTGGCCGAGCTCGAACGTGTACTCGCTGAAGTGCGGGTTCTGGCTGTCGCCGAGCACCAGGCCGATCGTGCCGGTGGAGCCGAGGCGCAAGGCGCGGGCGCTGGCGTTCGGCAGATAGCCGAGCATCTCCATGGCTTCGCGGACGCGGGCCGCGGTCGCCGCCGCGACCGGTCGCGGACCGTCGTTCACCACGTAGCTGACCACGGCGGTGCTCACGCCGGCGAGCTTGGCGACGTCCGCGCGGGTCACCGAGGGACGGCGCACCGGAGCGCCGGCGGGCGCCACTGCGGCGATGCCAGCGCTCACGGCCGTCTCCCTGCCTGGTCTGATTGATCTACACCTATAGAACGGCCCGATCTATCGGGCGCAACGCCAGTCTACGGCTATGTAGCCGGGTTTAGGCAATCCCTTGCGCTCTTAAATCTACTCGTGTAGCTTTCTGGTCATCAACCGCACGACGCCCCGGTAACTACCTGGGGTAGACCCAATGAGGGGACCAGTGGTGAGTACGAACACAGCAGCACCCGTGGCGCGTGGCTCGCGTCGTAGCCGGGCGTCGACTTCCCGCAATTCGGGCGGACGCAGCGAGTTGCGAATCGCCCTGTTCTTCATCGCGCCGGCGCTGCTCGGCTTCCTCGCGTTCTACCTCTTCCCGACCCTGCGAGGCTTCTACTTCAGCATGACCCAGTACAACCTGCTGGGCACTCCGAAGTGGATCGGCTTCGACAACTTCGCCAAGCTCGGCAAGGACACGCTGTTCTGGAACGCCCTGTGGGTGACGCTCGAATACGTGGTGCTGAACATCGGCTTCCAGACGGTGATCGCCATCCTGCTGGCGGTGCTGATGCAGCGGCTGACCCAGTCGACCCTGCTCCGTGGGGCACTGCTGCTGCCGTGGCTGATCTCGAACGTGATCGCCGCTCTGCTCTGGTTCTGGCTGTTGGATTACCAGATCGGCTTGGCCAACCAGTTCCTCGAATGGATCGGGATGAGCAAGATCGCCTTCTTCGCGGACGAGGCCTGGGCCATTCCCACCATGGCCTTCGTGAACGTCTGGCGGCACATGGGCTACACCGCACTGCTGGTCTTCGCCGGAATGCAGACGATTCCGAAGTACGTCTACGAGGCCGCGTCCATCGACGGCAGTTCGGAATGGAGTTCTTTCTGGCGGATCACGCTGCCGCTGATCCGTCCGGTGCTGGCGATGATCCTGGTGATCACGGTCACCGGCTCGTTCCAGGTGTTCGACACGGTGGCGGTGACCACCCGAGGCGGACCGGTGAACGTCACCCGGGTGATCCAGTACTACATCTACCAGAAGGCCTTCGGCGAGGGGCAGTTCGGCTACGGCAGCGCCATCTCGGTGGTCCTCTTCGCGATCCTGGCCGTTCTGGCCGCCCTCCAGCTACGCCTGCTCCGCGCCGGCGAATCCGATCTCGCCTAAGGAGTCAGCATGGCCACCATCGAAGCCACCGCCATCGCGGACGCCCAGCAGCGTCGCCGCCGGCGCCGTCTCGCGCCGGGTCGAATCGCAGCCTGGGTCGTGATGATCGCCTTCCTCGCGCTGACGATCGTCCCCTTCCTCTGGATGATCCGTACCGCGCTGTCCACCACGCGCTCGCTCCCGTCCGACCCCAGCTCGTTGCTGCCGGTCGACTTCACCTGGGGCGCTTTCGAGCGGGTCCTCGGCCTCTCGTCCCAGGAGAAGGCGATCGCTGAAGGCGGCTCCGGTGCGTCGGTGAACTTCTGGCTCTACCTGCGGAACTCGTTCATCTACGCCACCGCGGTGACGCTCGGCCAGGTCTTCTTCTGCGCGATGGCCGCCTACGCCTTCGCCCGGCTGCGCTGGCCCGGACGCAACCTCGTGTTCGGCATCTTCCTCGGCGCGCTGCTGGTGCCCCCGATCTTCACCAGCCTGCCGAACTTCATCCTGATCAAGAACCTCGGCCTGCTGAACAGCTTCGTGGGCATGGTGCTGCCCAGCTTCCTGATGACCCCCTTCGCCGTCTTCTTCCTGCGGCAGTTCTTCCTCGGCATCAACCACGAGATCGAGGAATCCGCTGCCCTGGACGGCGCCGGGCCCTGGCGTACGTTCTTCCGGATAATCCTGCCGATGAGCGTCGCACCGCTCACCACCTTGGGCATCCTCACCTTCATCACGACCTGGAACGACTACTTCTGGCCGCTCCTGGTCGGCAACTCCGAACAGACCAAGGTGCTCACCGTCGCCCTCGGTGTGTTCAAGTCCCAGACCCCGGCCGGCTCGCCCGACTGGGCCGGACTGATGGCGGCGACCCTGGTCACCGCGCTCCCCGTCCTGATCCTGTTCTTCGCATTCGCCCGCAGGATCATCGACTCGATCGGCTACTCCGGCTCGAAGTAGCCCCTCCTTAGACGTCGGCCGCGAACCGCGTCCGCCGAAACCCCGTCCGCTCCCGCAAACCAACAGATCGCCTTCGAAAGGAACACCCATGTCCCGATTCACCAAGAGAGGGGCCGTGGCCGCATTCGCAGCCCTCGCCCTCTCGCTGACCGCCTGCAGCGGCGAGGCGGCTTCGCCCGGCTCAGCCGGCGGTGAAGCCATCGACACCAGCTCCGCCAGTGGCGAGGTCAACTACTGGTTGTGGGACAACAACCAGAAGCCCGCCTACCAGCAGTGCGCGGACGCGTTCCAGTCCGCCAACTCGGGCATCACAGTGAAGATCACCCAGTACGCCTGGGACGACTACTGGACCGGTATCACCAACGGCTTCGTGGCCGGCACCGCTCCCGACGTGTTCACCAACCACCTGTCGAAGTATCCCGAGTTCGTCTCGCAGGGCCAGTTGGTGGCACTGGACGACACCCTCGCCAAGGACGGCGTGAAGACCGACATCTACCAGAAGGGACTGGCCGATCTCTGGGTTGGCCAGGACGGCAAGCGGTACGGACTGCCGAAGGACTTCGACACCGTCGCGATCTTCTACAACAAGGCGCTGATCAAAGATGCCGGCGTAGCCGAAGCTGATCTGGCCAACCTGACCTGGAACCCGACGGACGGCGGCACCTACGAGAAGCTGATCGCCCACCTCACCGTCGACGCCAACGGCAAACGCGGTGACGAAGCCGGGTTCGACAAGACCAAGGTGAAGGTCTACGGCCTCGGCCTGGACGGCGGCTCGGGCGGTGGCAACGGCCAGACCCAGTGGAGCATGTACTCGGGCACTACCGGCTGGACCGTTACCGACAAGAACCCGTGGGGCAGCAAGTACAACTACGACGCACCGGAGTTCCAGGGCACCATCGCATGGATGGCCGGTTTGGCCGAGAAGGGCTACATGCCCAGCCTCGAGGCGGTCACGGGCCAGAGTTCCGGTGACATCTTCGGCGCCGGCAAGTACGCGATGATCACCAACGGCTCCTGGATGATCAACCAGATGTTCGGCTACAAGGGCATCGACACGGGTCTCGCCCCGACCCCGATCGGCCCGAATGGCAAGCGCTCCAGCATGTACAACGGTCTGGCCGATTCGGTCTGGGCCGGTTCGAAGAACAAGGCTGCCGCAGTGAAGTGGGTCGAGTTCCTCGGCTCGGCGGCCTGCCAGGACATCATCGGCAAGGCTGGCGTGGTCTTCCCGGCCATTCCCAGCGGTACGGACGCGGCCGGAGCAGCGTTCAAGGCCAAGGGTATTGACGCCGACTCGTCGTTCCTGGTGCACGTCAAGGACGGGACGACCTTCCTGTTCCCGATCACCGATCACGCCTCGCAGGTGACCAACATCATGCAGCCTGCGGTGGACGCGGTCTTCGCCGGTAAGGCCGAGGCATCCTCACTGTCCGAGGCCAACACCCAGGTGAACGCTCTGTTCGGCGGCTAGTCGTCCGGGTTGAAAGCAGTTGGGCCGGGGCGATTCGACCCGGCCCAACTGGCGTCCTAGGCGCTGGCCAAGCCGGGATGCGGTGGCTGAGCTTGACGAAGCCCCTTGATCGACCTTCGACAAGCTCAGGGATCGTTGCGGCTCTGCCTAGATGCCCAGGTCGCGACGCAATTTCGCGACGTGCCCGGTGGCCTTGACGTTGTACTGAGCCACCGCGACCACCCCGTGACCGGCCTCGTCGACGTCGATCACGAAGGTGGAGCGGATCACGCCCTCGATCGCCTTGCCGTAGAGCATCTTCGTGCC
>JAKOQD010000091.1 GCA_029778515.1 Actinomycetes bacterium | reverse complement strand
GCGCACTTCATGCCCGACACGACCGACGAGCACCTTGAAGACAGCGCGGTCGTCGAGATCGACCTCGGCCGGCCGATGCCGGAGATCCTCGCCGAGCTGAGTAAGTACCCGGTGAAGACCCGGCTTTCGCTGCACGGCACGGTGATCGTCGGACGCGACATCGCGCACGCCAAGATCAAGGAGCGCCTGGACGCGGGCGAGCCGATGCCGCAGTACCTGAAGGACCACCCGGTCTACTACGCCGGGCCGGCGAAGACGCCCGAGGGGATGCCGTCCGGCTCGTTCGGGCCGACAACCGCCGGACGGATGGATTCCTACGTCGACCAGTTCCAGGCTGCCGGAGGCTCGATGATCATGCTGGCGAAGGGGAACCGCTCGAAGGCTGTGACCGACGCCTGCGCTGCGCACGGTGGCTTCTACCTCGGCTCGATCGGTGGCCCGGCTGCCCGGCTGGCGCAGGACTGCATCACCAGCGTCGAGCTGCTCGAGTACCCGGAACTGGGCATGGAGGCGATCTGGAAGATCGAGGTGAAGGACTTCCCGGCGTTCATCGTGGTGGACGACAAGGGCAACGACTTCTTCGCCGAAGTGAACCGTCCGACGCTGATCGGGTTGTCCCCGCGCAGCTGAGATCAGCCGTCGCTGGGGCCCACCAATCGGGGTTGAAAGCACCGCCAACGGCAACTTCGCTCCCGAAAGGGACTCCCGCTCCCGAATTTTCGGGAGCAAGCGTCACTTTCGGGAGCGAAGTTCGCTGGGGGTAGACCCGCTACCCCCGCTGCTCCATCGGGACGTAGGGACGCTCGACCTCACCGATGTAGATCTGCCGCGGCCGGTTGATCTTGGTGGCGGGGTCGCCGGCCTGCTCGCGGAAGTGCGAGATCCAACCGGGCAGCCGGCCCAGGGCGAAGAGCACCGTGAACATGTTCTGCGGGAAGCCCATCGCCTGGTAGATCAGGCCGGTGTAGAAGTCGACGTTCGGGTAGAGCTTGCGCTCCTGGAAGTACGAATCGGACAGCGCCGCCTCTTCCAGCTGCACCGCGAGGTCGAGCAGCTGATCGTGGCCCGACAAGGTGTTCAGGATCGCGTCCGCGTGCTTCTTCACGATCGCGGCGCGCGGATCGTAGTTCTTGTAGATCCGGTGGCCGAAGCCCATCAGCTTGGTGGTGTCCTTCTTGTCCTTCACCTTGGCGACGTAGCTCTTCACGTCGCCGCCCTCGTCGCGAATGCCCTTGAGCATCTCGAGCACGGCCTGGTTGGCGCCGCCGTGCAGCGGGCCGGATAGGGCGCTCACCCCGGCCGCGACCGAGACGTAAATGTTGGCGCCGGACGATCCGACCATCCGGACGGTCGACGTCGAACAGTTCTGCTCGTGGTCGGCGTGCAGGATCAGCAGCACGTCGAGCGCGCGGGTGATCGCATCGTCGAAGGGGTAGGGCCCGGTCGGCACGCCGAACGAGAGCCGCAGGAAGTTCTCGATGTAGCTCAGCGAATCGTCGGGATAGAGCATCGGCTGGCCGACCGAGGTCTTGTAGCCGTAGGCGGCCAGGGTGGGCAGCGAGCCCATCAGCAGGTGGGTGGCGCGATCGAGGTCGTGCAGCGAATCCTCGCCGTACTTGGACGCGGTGAAGGTCGACAGCGCATTCAGTCCGGCGGCCAGCACCGGCATCGGGTGCGACTTGCGCGGCAGCGAGCGGAACATCTCGCGCATCCGCTCGTCGATCAGGTGGTACTTGGCGATGTTGGACGAGAAGGTGGCCAGCTGGTCAGCGGTGGGCAGCTCGCCGTGGAGCACCAGATAGGAGACCTCCAGGAAGCTGGAGTGCTCGGCCAGTTGCTCGATCGGGTAGCCGCGATACCTCAGGATGCCCGCGTCACCGTCGATGAAGGTGATCGCGGAACGGCAGGACGCCGTGTTGGCGAAGCCGACGTCCAGGGTGGTGGTTCCGGTGGCCGCCAGCAATTTGGTGATGTCGTAGCCGTCGTTACCCTCGGTGGCTTCCGCCAAGGGGAGTTCGAGGGATACCCCTTCGCGGCTGAAGGTCGCGTTGCTCATCCATCCTCCGTCTCGTCGGACGCGCGGCAGCGCGCGTCCGGCTCAGTAAGTGGTGTCACAATACCCCGCCCCACCCACCCGCGGCAGGGCTTCGGCGTACCCTCCCAGGAGGTGAAGTAGTTGACGGATCAATCACCGTCGACTATGGTTTTACTTGAGACTTCAATCAAAGGAGAGCACGACATGACTTCGATCCGGGACCTGTCCGGCACCTACAACCTCGACCCCTCGCACTCGCGAGTCGGCTTCGTGGCTCGCCACGCGATGATCGCCAAGGTGCGGGGGGCGTTCAACGAGGTCGCCGGGACCGCGACCATCGACGGCGCCAACCCGTCCGCTTCCGCTCTGGACGTGACCATCCAGACCGCCAGCGTCGACACCCGGGACGCCAACCGCGACAGCCACCTGGCCAGCCCGGACTTCTTCGACGCGGCCCAGTACCCGACGATCACCTTCAAGGCCACCGATTTCGCGGTGACCGACGACCAGACCGTCGAGGTGACCGGCGACCTGACGATCAAGGACATCACCAGGCCGGTCGTTGTGCCGTTCACGTTCGAGGGCGTGGCCACCGACCCGTTCGGCAACGAGCGCGCCGGCTTCGAGGGCCAGGTCACCATCAACCGCAAGGACTGGGGCCTCACCTGGAACGCGGCGCTGGAGACCGGCGGCGTCCTGGTCGGCGACAAGGTCACCCTCGAGCTCGAGGTTTCCGCCGTCAAGGCCTGAACAAGAACGGAGACGGTTCCTTTACTGGTTCACACCGAACGCTCGGTGTGAACCAAAAAAGGGACCGTCCCCTTTACTGTTCAGGCGGACGCTTCGGCGAGCGCCGACGCGAGCGCGTCCAGGGCCAGGTCGAGTTCCTCTCGGGTGATCACCAGGGGCGGGGCCAACCGTATGGTCGAGCCGTGGGTGTCCTTGGCGATCACGCCCTTGGCCAGCAGGCGCTCGCAGATGTCGCGGGCCGTGCCCAAGGTGGGGTCGATGTCGACGCCGGCCCACAGGCCGATCCCGCGCACCTCGGTGACCCCGCGTCCGAGCAGTTCGAGAAGGCGGGAGTGCAGGTAGTCGCCGAGTTCGCGGGAGCGGGCCTGCATCTCGCCGGTCTCCAGCAGCCGCACCACGGCCAGGCCCACCGCGCAGGCCAGTGGGTTGCCGCCGAAAGTCGAGCCGTGCTGACCCGGCTTGAGCAGGCCAAGAACGTCCCGATTGCCGACCACGGCCGAGACCGGCACGATGCCGCCGCCAAGCGCCTTGCCGAGCAGGTACAGGTCGGGCACCACGCCGACCTGCTCGCAATAGAAGGTGCTCCCGGTGCGACCGAGTCCCGACTGGATCTCGTCGGCGATCATCAGCACCTGGTGGCGATCGGCGAGTGAGCGAATGCCGGGCAGGAAGTCGGACGGCGGGGTGACCACGCCGGCCTCACCCTGGATCGGCTCGACCAGGATCGCCACGGTGTGCTCGTCGATGGCCGCCTCGATCGCGTCCAGGTCGCCGTAGGGAACCTTCACGAATCCCGGGGTGAACGGGCCGTAGGAGTCGGTGGCGTCGGAGTCGGACGAGAACGAGATCACGCTGATCGTGCGTCCGTGGAAATTCCCCTCCATCACGATGATGTTCGCCAGATCCTCGGGCACGCCCTTGACCTCGTAGCCCCACTTGCGGGCCAGCTTCAAAGAGGACTCCACCGCCTCGACGCCGGTGTTCATCGGCAGCACCATGTCCTTGCCACACAGCTTGGCAAGGCCTTCCACGAAGGGTCCGAAGGGTGCAGAGAAGACGGCGCGCGAGGTGATCGACAGCTTCGCCAACTGCTCGGACGCGACCGCGAGCAGCTCGGGATTGGAATGACCGAAATTCACCGCTGAGTAGGCGGACAAGAAGTCGAGGTAGCGCTTGCCCTCGGTGTCGACCAGCCACGCACCCGACCCCGACTCGATCACGACCGGTAGCGGATGGTAGTTGTGCGGGCTGTAGGTCTCGATCTGCTCGATGACCTGCTGCTGGTCCGAAATCTCGGTGAGCGCGTGCATGGCGTCCTTTCTGCCGACCAGTGATGCTACCGGTTCAGCGCCGATGCCCCTTTCGCTCAGCGCGGACGGACCCGCTCCAGCACCAGCGCCGCCAGAGCGTCAGGGTCGTGCGGACGCAGCGCGTACCCGGCCTTCGCCACCGGACGGCCCAGGTCGAACAACCCGTCCAGGCCGAGCGTGGTGGCGTCGATGACCGCCTCGCTCGGGGTCGCTTCGGCGGTGGCCCGGACGTCGGCCAGCGTTGCCGGTTCCCGATCGGCCACCGGCAGCACCGACTGGGCTTCGGGATGGCAGGCGTAGACCGCGACCAGGGACCCGACCGCCTGCGGCAGCGGGCTGATGATCGCCGAGACCCCGACCGCATGCGCGGCCGCGATGCCCGCACCCGGGCGCAGGTCGCCGAAGGCGAGCGTCGGCTCCTCCTCGACCACCACCACGGTGCGGCCGGCGATGCGTTCGGGATGATCGATCACCACCGGCGAATCGGCGGTGAACACGGTGGCCCCGGGGTTGAGCCGGGTGATCTGGCGATGCGACTGCTGCACCAGCTCGTCGCTGACGGCGTCGCACTTGCTGATGATCACCGCGTCCGCCAGTCGCAGGGTGACCTCGCCGGGGAAGCAGTCCAGGCCGGCGTCGGCCCGCAGCGGATCGACCAGCACCAGATGCAGATCGGCCCGCACGAAGGGCAGGTCGGTGCCCGCGCTGTCCCAGAGGATCACGTCGGCCTGTTCCTCGGCTGCGGCCAGGACGGCGGCGTGGTCGAGCCCGTCCACCCGGATCGCGCCGGGCTGGTCGCCGATGGCCCGGCTCTGCGGACGTGCGCAGGCGTCGAGGCCCGGTTCGTCGTCGCTGAACTGGTGCTGCCACCCAGCGGTGAACCCCGAACGCTGGACCGGATGCCGCAACACGGCCACCCGGACGCCCTGGGTCAGCAGCAGGTCGGTCAAGTGCCGCACGGTGGGGGTCTTGCCGGCCCCGTTGTGGGCCGAACTGACCGCGATCACCGGCTTTTGAGCGGTTAGCATCGAGCGGTTCGGGCTGAGCAGCTGGAAGTCGGCCCCGGCGGCCAGCACCCGCGCGGCGACCGCGGCCACGCCGGTGCACCGGATCTCGGCATAGGCGAAGACGACCTTCTCGATCCGCTCGGACGCGACGAACCGCTCCAGGTCGGCCTCGGCGATGATCGGGATACCGGCCGGGTAGGAGTCCCCGCACAAGCAGGACGGAAAGACCCCACGTTCACCGGCCGACAGTGCCGAACTGGTGAATCCCAACACCTCGTGGCGAGGATCTGAGCGGAAAACGGTGGCGAAGACGTGGAAATCACGCCCGGCTGAACCGAGGATCAATGTGCGGCGCGGGATCATGGCGGCGGCTCCTTTCTCCCACGGCTGAGTATACGGCGGCGGCCGTCGGTGGTCGGCCAGTCGGCTCTATCCCGAGAACCCGTCACCCACTCGCGATGCGCCGTCCGCCGATTCCGATGAGCTGATTCCCGCCCTGGTTACCGAACGACAGCCGCTTTCGGGCCCGCGCGGCCAGCCAGGGCATGGATCGCCTCAACGTCCCCAGGGGCGTCGCGGGTATCGTCGGCGAACGAGGTCGACGGTAGAGTCGGGCCATGGAGCAACAGGCGCCGATCGTTATCGGCTACGACGGTTCGGAGTTCGCGGCGGAAGCGCTGCGCAAGGGCTTGTGGCTGGCTGGAAAGGTCGGGGCCGGCGTCCGGATAGTGCGGGCCTGGACGATCAGCAACGCGCCGCGTCCGAAGTCGTGGAGCCCGGGTTATGTGCCTCCGGTGGAGGACTTCGCCGAGGCGGTCCTCGCCGAACTGACCAAGGCGACGGCAGCCATCGTCGCTGAGTTCCCTGAGGTTGAGGTGAGCTTCGAAGCGCCCCACGGAGCGGCCGGGCGCGAACTCATCAAGGCTTCCGCCGACGCCCAGCTGGTGGTCGTGGGTACCCGCGGGCTCGGCGGTTTCACCGGCTTGCTGATCGGCTCGGTCTCCGACCAGGTGGTCGAGCATGCCGGTTGTGACGTCCTGGTGGTTCGCCGACGCTCCGGCGACCAGGCGCCGCCGCGGACCCTGAAGCTGGATCGCGCGCTGGACAGCGAGTGAACCCCGCTCCGGCGGTGCGGTACGGAGAACGACGCCTACTAGGCTGAAGTTGTGAAGTCTGCGGGGCGGGCGGCCCTGGCCGCGACGGTGGTTGCGCTGCTGTTCAGCGGCTGCGCGACCGTGCCGCCGCGAACCCTGGCTGCCCGGGCCGCCGAATCGATTCCGCCGTCGCAGGTCAATGCCGTGGTCGGGTTCCCGCTACCGACACGCCCGGTCGCGTCCCCGTTGGTAGCCGGCTCGGACGCCGCCGCGCCGGTTGACTCGGCAGCGACCGATCCGTCCGCGGTCCCGTCCCCGGCCGAGCCGACGGGGCCGGCAACCGAACCGCCGGCGGAGCCCCCGGCGCCTGAGCCCGAGCCGCCCGCGGAACCGGCTCCGGTGGATTGCGCGGTGCTGAAGTGCGTTGCCCTGACCATGGATGACGGACCGGTGCCAGGCACAGGGAAGTTGCTCGATCTCTTTGCCAGGCGTGGCGTGAAGGCGACCTTCTTCCTACTCGGCCAGAACGCGAAGGCGCACCCCAAACTGGTCCGCCGGATGGTCGCCGAGGGCCACGAGCTCGGCAACCACTCCTGGAGTCATCCGGAGTTCTGGAACCTCTCGAAGAGCGGCATCCGCAAGCAGTTGGTCAAGACCAACAAGCTGCTCACCAAGCTCGGCCAGCGTCCGAAGTTGGTGCGTCCGCCGTACGGGGAGTGGGATCGCGATGTGGCCAAGGTGACCAGGTCGCTCGGCATGCCTGCCGTGATCTGGGACGTGGATCCCGAGGATTGGAAGGTGCGCAAGGCCAAGACGGTCGCGAAGCGCGTGCTGAAGCAGGTGGAGCGAGGTTCGATCATCCTCACCCACGACAGCCTGAAGTCGACCCGGAAGGCGATCCCGGCGATCGTCAGAGGCCTCCAGGCCAAGGGCTACACCCTTGTCACCGTCTCCCAGTTGATGGCCGGCAAGTTGCACCCGGGCAAGCGCTGCTTCCACGCCTGACCCAGATCCGGCCACTTCAGCCCCGCGCGGCGCGGTACCGGGCGAGCGCCTCCAACCTCTCCCTGCCATGATCCAGAATCGGACGCGGATAGCCGTGGCGGTAACCGTCCGCGGCCTTCGACGGCTCGTGCGCCGTTGCCCCCCTCAGGTGGCGCAGTTCTGGCACCCAGCGCCGGACGTAGTCGCCGTTCGGGTCGAAGCGAAGGCCCTGGCTGGTGGGATTGAAGACCCGAAAGTAGGGCGCCGCGTCGGTTCCGGTGCCGGCCGTCCATTGCCAACCGTGCGCATTGGAGGCCAGGTCGCCGTCGATCAGGTGATCCAGGAAGTGCGTGGCCCCCAGCGGCCACCAGTGATGCAGGTCCTTGGTGAGGAAACTCGCGGTGATCATCCGGACGCGGTTGTGCATCCAACCCTCGGCCAGCAACTGGCGCATCCCGGCATCAACGATCGGAAAGCCGGTCCGCCCCAGCCGCCAAGCCTCGAAGCCGGCCGACGGCTCGTCATAGTCCAGCTTGATGCTCTTCAGGTCCGCAGCCAGTGATTCGGGGTGCCGGCTGAGCACGTCGGCGTAGAACTCCCGCCAGGCGAGTTCGGTGGCGTAGCGGTCGGCGTCCGGCCCGGGACGCTCCGCCAAGTCGGCGAGCAGGGTTCGTGGGTGTACTACACCGAACTTCAAGTCGGGTGAAAGGCGGGAGGTGGTGTCCAGGTCCGGACGATCCCGATCGCCGGAGTAGCCGGACAGGTCTGCGTCAAGGAACCGCCGCCAGCGTCCGAGGGCGGCCGCCTCGCCGGCGTCCGGCAACGCAATCGGACACGCTGCCAGCGCGGCCTCGATCCGTCCCCATGCCGCCGGGTTACCGGCGGCCCGCATGGGCGTGAAGGCGTCCGGCAGCAGCGCCGGCCCGCGCCAGCCGTGCGCCTGCCAGGCTCGGTGGAAGGCGGTGAAGACCTGAAAGCCACTGCCGCTCAGTGTCCGGACCCGGCCGGGAGTAACCGCGTACGGCGAGCCGGTTTCCACCCACTCGACCCCGGCCGCGGCCAGCGCCCGCTGCACCCGCTGGTCGCGCGCCAATCCGCCGGGTTCGGTCTCGGTGGAGACGTGCACCACGACAGCGCCGACCTCGGCGGCCAACTCGGGCACCACCCGAACCGGATCGCCCCAGCGCAGGCAGAGCCGAGAGTCGAGGGCCTCGCGGAGAGCAACCAGGTTCGCCGCCAGCCAGCCCTGGCGAACCGCGCCGGCATTGTCGAAGAAGGCCGGGTCGAGGACGAAGAGCGGCACCACGGGCCCGGCGGCGGCCGCTGCGGCAAGGGCCGGGTGGTCGCCGAGCCGCAGGTCGCGCCGAAACCAGAGCAGCCTGGGTTCAGCCATGCCGGCTCGCGGCGAGGGTTCTGGCGGCCGGGCCGATCAGATGCCCGAGCGTCCGCGCCGGTGCCGGTACGAGGTGCTGGAAGCGTCCCCCCACCCACACCGAGACCTCCGGCAAGGACTCCAGTTGGGCGGCCACTCGGGTCACCCGCTCGGAGTCGCGTCGCTGTGGCACCGAGGTCACCACCGCGAAAGCCCGGGTTCGCAGGGCTGCGTCCCGCCAGGCCGGCAGCGGCACTTTGGCGCCGAGGTAGACCGTGGCCAGGCCGGCCCGACGGCAGGCGACGGCGAAGGCCAGCAGGCCGAGTTGGTGGTCGACGCCGGGGGGTGCGCCGATCAGGACCGGGGGCCCGCCCTGCCCGCGGCGGACGGAGTCGTAGGCAGCGGCAAGGCGGCGCATCAGGGCGTCGGCGACGAGATGCTCACCGGCGACGGTCACCTTGCCGTCCGCCCAGGCCTGGCCGAGCCGGGCGAGCGCCGGCAGCATCCAGTCGTCCACCACGGTCTCGAAGGCGGCCGCGCCGAAGCTCTCGGTCACGATCCGGTGGATCGAGGCCGCGTCCATCGCCGCCGCGGCTTCGATCAACTCGGCCGAGGAGTCGGTCACGTCGCCCAGCGGCGGTGGCCGGCGAAGCAACTCAGCGGCAGCGGACTTCGGCGACCAGCCGGCCTGGACCAGCTCCTGCATGGCCCGCACCCTGGCCAGTGTCTGGCGGTCGTAGAGCCGGTAGCCGGACGCCGTCCGCTGCGGGGCGAGCAGTTCGTATCGGCGCTCCCAGGCCCGCAGGGTGTGCTCCGACAGGCCGGTCACCTCCGCGGCGGCCTTGATCGTCAGCAGCGTGGTGGTTTCGGGTATGACCGTGTCCGGCATGTGTCTAAGGTTACCCAGCCTTGTCTTAGCCCGGATCCACCGATGGGGTGGGGGTTGTGGGCGTGGCGTGAAGCGCGAATGCCCTTGTGACTGAGAGATTTGGGACTTATCTAGGGTTCCGAATCGGTCGTCACGAAGGGCATCCGTCAGGTGAAACTCTCTCACAGCGTGCAGGCGACGCGGGTCGTCTTTGATGATCCGAATCTGGTGTCGTCGGCAGGGTTGGTG
>JAKOQD010000012.1 GCA_029778515.1 Actinomycetes bacterium | reverse complement strand
GATCTCCTTGTTCGGGCTGAACCCCGGCCCGCCGGAACGCTCCCGGCCGACCCAGTAGTGAACGGTCTTGGGCCGGCCATCGACCTGGTAGGCCTGGGTTGTCAGCGGCAGGCCGAGTTCGACGTCACTGCCGGTCTCCTCGATCGTCTCGCGGCGGGCCGCCTCCACCTCGTTCTCGCCGGGGTCGAGCTTGCCTTTGGGTAGCGACCAGTCGTCCTGTCGGGGACGATGCAGCACGCACACCAGCCCCTCCCGAAGGAGCACCACCCCGGCCGCCCGGATGGGCCCGGTCTTGGCCATCAGCCCAACCGCGCCTTCTTGTGTGCGTGCTTGATGTCCGGCCACAGTTCGACGAAGTCCGTGCGGGCGAACATCTCCTGCTCGAACTCGAACTGGTGCAGCAGGCCCAAACTGAAGCCGGTCATTCCGTCCACGTCGGGGCGCCCGGCCAGTTCCCGCAGCGTGTTCTGGGCTACCCAGGCGTCCTGATGCTCACCGAGCAGCTCGGTCACACCCGACAGCGCCTTGGCGAATTTCTTGACATGGTCACCCATGACCGGCGCCACCGCCTCTGCCGCGTAGCGCGCTTTCTTGGCCCGGATGCGCGCCTCGTGCCAGACGTCGGAGGGACCGTCGAGCTCGAGGAGCTTGACCTCCTTGCGCAGCTTGTTCCAGGCCTTCTCCACTAGCGCCGGCAGCACGTCCTCTGCCGGTTGCCCAGCATTCTCCAGCAGGCGCGGACGGGCGGCAGCCTGCGTCAACTGCTCCAAGAACGCCTCGTAGCGTGGCGAAGCCATCGCGGCCAGGGCATGGTCGCGGGCGTCGCGCCACTGGTCGGACAGCGCCGGGTCCACCACCGCCCGGATCGCGGCTGCATATGGTTCGCCGACCTCGTCGGCGTGCTCGTCGATGCGCGCCTGCAGCACCTCGGTGTCCCGGCTGACGCCGAGCTCGCCGGCCACCCAGCCGAGTTCGGTGCGCAGACCCTCCGCCCACTCGTAGTCGAGCAGCGGCTCGAAAGCCTTCAGACCACTGCGCAGCCGGCGGGCCGCGACCCGCATCTGATGCACGCTGTCCGGCAGGTCGCGGCGCACCCGCACGTCCTGCAGCAGCAGGGCACGAGCGTGCCTGCGCAGGTGGGCAGTGATCGCCTCGCCCGCCGGGTCCTTGGGGCCGACGTCCCCCGGTTCCGGGACGTCCGCTGCCTCGTGCGCCCCCGGACCCAGCACCCAGTCTGTGGCCGTGGTTGTATCCGCGGCCGCACCGGCTGCTCGCAGGATCGACACCACGGGTTCCAGCGATGGCCCGTCGGTCAGCGGTGCCACCTCCACTTCGCGGAAGCGGGCAGCGATGTGCTCGCCGTCGAGCAGGCTCACGGTGTCGTCCAACACCTGCCCGACTGGCCGGTCCGTGGCGTCGAACAGCACGTGCGGCGTGCGCTCGGTGCGCAATGTGGCGACATCAGTCAACGGGGCGCTGCGGGCGAACGCCCCCGTCAGGCTGCGCAGTTCCGGGGGCACCTCGTCGGACAGCGCAGCGGTGACGACGTCGTCACCCGGCAGCGTCAGCACCCAGCCCTGCTCCTGGTCGCCGTCGTGACGGCGCAGCGTCACTCCCCAGCGGGCCAGTCGCAGGTCGGCTGTGTCCACGTACGTGCTCTGCATCGTCCGGACGGGCTCGGGGTCCACGCGCGCGATGGCCGCAGACTGCAGGTCCGGCATCCGGAACAGGCCATGGACACGCAGCCGGCGCACCACGTTCGGCTGTGCGTCGGCCACCTCGTACACCTGCGGGGGTTCGACGGCGGGTTCGGCGTGGTCCACGCTCACGACATCCACGGGCGGCGTCACGGCGATCTCCTCGGGGGCGGCGATGATCTCGTCCGCCGGGTCGTCGGGCAGTTCGGCGGCCCGGGTGTCCGGCGGGGTGGGGTCCTCGGCAGAAGGCGTCGTCACACGCTCATCCTCCCCGCAGGTGCTTGCGCCGGATCATGTAGGCCTGGAAATCTTCCAGCGGTTCACTGTCCGCACCACCGTTGTGCACCCACTGGCCATCCGGACCGAGATCCCACGCCGCCGTACCCGCGTCGAAGGCCTTGTCGAGGATCTCGTCGATGTAGCCCACCTGCTCGGGCAACTGCAACGACACCAGCGTCTCGACCCGACGGTCGAGGTTGCGGTGCATGAGGTCGGCCGACCCGATCCAGACCTCCGGAGTGCCGGCGTTGCTGAATTCGTAGGCCCGGGAGTGCTCCAGGAACCGGCCGAGAATGCTGCGCACGCGCAGGTTCTCGCTCATCCCCGGCACCTGCGGGCGGATCGCGCAGATCCCGCGCACCAACACGTCCACCGGCACGCCGGCCATGGATGCCCGGTAGAGCGCGTCGATCACCTGCTCGTCGACGATCGAGTTGCACTTGAACCGGATCCGGGCGGGCAGCCCCTGCTCCTGGTTGCGCATTTCCCGCTCGATCCGCTCGACCAGCCCGGAACGGATCGAGTGCGGCGCCACCAGCAGCCGGTGGTACTCGGTGTTCATCGAGTACCCGGACAGCTGGTTGAACAGGTTGGCGACGTCCTGGCCGATCTGGTCGTCGACCGTCAGCAGCCCAAGGTCCTCGTACAGCCGGGCGGTCTTCGGGTGGTAGTTCCCGGTGCCCAAATGGCAGTAGCGCCGCAGCCGGTCGCCGTCGTCACGCACCACCATCGAGAGTTTGCAGTGGGTCTTGAGCCCGACTAGGCCGTACACCACGTGCACGCCGGCACGCTCGAGCTTGCGCGCCCACTTGATGTTCGCGCTCTCGTCGAAGCGGGCCTTGATCTCCACGAGCGCCAGTACCTGCTTGCCGGCTTCCGCGGCATCGATCAGGGCATCGATGATCGGCGAGTCACCGGATGTCCGGTACAGCGTCTGCTTGATGGCCAGCACCTTCGGGTCGGCAGCGGCCTGTTCGAGGAAGCGCTGCACCGACGTCGAGAACGAGTCGTATGGGTGGTGCAGCAGGACGTCATGTCGCCGCATGGCTTCCAGCACGTTCGGGGCGCTGGCGCTCTCCTTGTTCTCGGCCAGCATGCGGTTGGTGCGCGGGACGAACGCCGGATCCGACAGGTCCTCGCGGTTCAAGCCGACGAACGCCCACAAACCACGCAAGTCCAGCGGCCCAGGCAGCATGAACACTTCGCTCTCGGCGACGCCGAGCTCGCGGACCAGCAGGTCCAACACCAACGGGTCGATCGTGTCCTCGACCTCCAGGCGCACCGGCGGGCCGAACCGGCGCCGGCTCAGTTCGCGCTCCAGCGCCTTCAGCAGGTTCTCGGCGTCGTCCTCCTCGACCTCGAGGTCCTCGTTGCGGGTGACCCGGAAAACGTGGTGCTGCAGGATCTGCATGCCGGGGAACAGCTGGTCCAGGTGTTCGGCGATGACGACTTCCAGCGGCACGAAACGGTCGCCGCCGATGGCCAGGAACCGTTCCAGGCTGGGCGGCACTTTGACCCGGGCGAACAACTCCGTGCCAGTGTCGGGATTGCGGACAACCACGGCGAGGTTCAGCGACAGCCCTGAGATGTAGGGGAACGGGTGGGCGGGGTCGACGGCCAGCGGGGTGAGCACGGGGTAGACGTTGTCCCGGAACAGCCGCGCCAGATCCTTGCGCTCGTCGTCGGTGAGGTCCTTCCAGGTGACCAGCGTGATGCCCTCCGCGGCGAGTTCCGGACTCACCTCATTGCGCCAGCATTCAGCCTGCCGGCGCATCAGGTCGTGCGCGTTGAGCAACACCGCGTCATGTACCTCGCGGGGCAGCAGCCCGCTGGCCGCGCGCACCGCGATGCCCGCCGCGATCCGCCGCTTCAGCCCGGCCACCCGGACCATGAAGAACTCGTCGAGGTTGGACGCGAAGATCGCCAGGAACTTCGCGCGCTCCAGCAGCGGAAGGTCCGCGTCCTCGGCGAGCTCGAGTACGCGCTGGTTGAACGCCAGCCAACTCAACTCGCGATCGATGAAACGGTGGTCGGGCAGTCCCTCCACCCCTGCGGGCTTCTCGGGCGCGGCGCTGGTCATGACACCAGTGTCACAGAAACGCAGGCTCCGCGGTTCCCCCAACGAGGGTTACCTGGCTGGGTGCTCCGGCTCACCGCTGAGCGTTTGTCTGCCCCCGAAGCGCCATGAGCGCGACTCGTCACGGCGGGAAGATCCAAATCCGTGAGCATTCCAGGCATCGGTGAGCATGCAGGGCGCCCAAAACCCGCCCACGCTGCTAACGGATGCCCGGAATGCTCACGGATCCGTTGCCTGAGATGGTCCTACGCCATGGCGTACTGCACGTCGCATTCCACGCGGGTGAAGCCGAGCCGGGTGTAGAGAGCCACCCCGGCCGTGTTGCTGCTGTCGACGTAGAGCATGACTTGGCTCAAGCCCTGGTCTCGCAAGT
The DNA here is from genome assembly GCA_029778515.1 of Actinomycetes bacterium. The sequence goes on along the minus strand of JAKOQD010000012.1, from coordinate 133 downwards.
GCCGCAAGCCGGCGACCGTGAGGGCACTGCCTAGCCCAGTTCCCTGCGTGCGGCCAGCCACCGCCAGCACGTACACCTCGCCGAGCTGCTCGCTGTGCACTTTCGTCCAGTGAAAGCCCGCCAAACCCTCGTC
>JAKOQD010000090.1 GCA_029778515.1 Actinomycetes bacterium | reverse complement strand
GGCTCCGGGTCGCAGTAGCCCGGGGTGGCCTCGTCGTCCGCCGCGATCTGCTCGGACTCCACCTCGTCCTCGGCCTGGGGGTGGGATTTGCCCTCGATGGCAAACTCCTTGCGCGCCGCCCGCGACCCGGCCGAGATGCTGTGCCACATGCGCCCGTCACCGAGCTGCTCGAGAAAACCGGAGCGCTTGAGCACCTGGCGGGCCTGGAAGAACACCCGCACCAGATACAACGCAACACCGCGCTGTTCCAGGCGAGTGCGGATCAACTCGAGGGCGTCCACACTGGTCGTGTCGAGCTGGCTGGTGGCCTCCAGGTCGAGCAGCACTGCCCGCAGGTCCGGCTCGGCGTCGGCCTGCTCGAGCACACCGTCGGCGATCTGGCTGGCGTTGGCCCAGAACAAGGGCGCGTCCAGTCGCAGCACCAGCAGCCCGTCGTAGGTCTTGCGCTCCGTGTGCCCGCGGATGCTGCCCCACGCCGCTTTCTCGTCGGGGACTTTGCCCATCACCTCAAGGTCGATCCGGCTTGAGCGGTAGACCAGCCCGAGCACCGCCAGCGCGACGGCAGTCAGCAAGCCGTAGAGCGGGCCGAATAGCAGGACCCCGATCAATGCGGCAACTGCCGAGGTGAAGTCATTGCGCCGTACCTTGCGATAGCGCTGCAGCGCACCGACGTCCATGAGTCCCCACACGGCCTGGATCACGATGGCCGACAGCACGCAGCGCGGCAGTGGCTCCAAAGCTCCGGCGAATGCGATGAGCGCCAGCACCACGATCACCGCTGCGGCGATGCCCGTCACCTGCGTCTTCGAGCCGGCCCGCTCGGCCGCGGCGGTCTTGGACAGCGACCCGGCCACCCCCATTCCGCCCAGCACACTGGAGCCGATGTTGGCGGCACCGGTAGCCACGAGCTCCTGATTCGTGTCGACGCTGTAGCCACCGCGAGCGGCCAGCAGCCGGGCGGCGGAGACCCCTTCGGCCAGCCCGACCAAGGCCAACGCCAGGCCGTCGGTGATGATCTGCGGCACGTCCCCCAAACCCACACCCGGTAGCGATATTCCGGGCAGACCAGTCGGCACCGAGCCCACCGTGGCCACGCCGCGGCCGGCCAGGTCGAACGCGTTGGACGCCGTGATCGCGGCGATCAGCACGATCAACCCCCACGGCAGCCTCGGCGCGAAGTGGGCACCGAGGAACAACACCGCCAGCGCGGCGACGCCAATCGCGGCCGTGAGTGGGTTGATGTCACCCAGGGACGTGAAGATCGACCAGGCTCGGCTCAGCACGTCCCCCTTCACCGGCGGCATGCCCAGCAGACTCGGAATCTCGCCGAGGATGATGAGCAGCACCAAGCCGAACACGAAGCCGGTGACGATCGGCCTGGACATGAATTCGGCGGCCCAGCCCAGCTTGAACAGCCCGGCCAGGATCAGCGACACGCCGGCCGCAAGGGCCAGCGCCGAGGTGTAGGCGACGGCCTTGGCCGGGTCGCCCCCCGCAAGGTCAGCGATCAGCGAGCCGGACAGCACCGACACGGTGGATACCGGTCCGACTACCAGCCGCGGCGAGGAGCCGAAGACCGCATATCCGATCAGCGCTAGCGGGATCGAGTACAGACCGACCAGCACTGGGACGCCGGCGATTCCCGCGTAACCCAGCGACTGCGGCATCGCCAACGCGGCGACGACCACGCCCGCGAGAATGTCCGCACCCAGGTAGCGCACGGGGTAGGTCCTGATCCAGCTCATGATCGGAACCCGCACATCCGCATTGTGGCGCGTTGGGGCCATGTTCACCCGTTAGTTGCCTCACGGCCACACAAACGGCGCGCAATAGGGTGCCAGTCATGGAGCAACACACCCTTCCCAGTCGGCGGCTGGCCGGCGTGGCCGTGATCGCCTTCAGCTCCGTCGCGTGGTGGCCGGCATTCACGCTGGGCGCCTGGGGCACCGTCTTCTTCTCGCAAGTGATGAGCCTGTGGGCGGTGTCCACAGCAGCCTTCGTCCTGGTTGCCCTGAGTGTCGACCTGCGGCGGCGGTGGCGCTGGTGGGCGATCGCGCTGCTGGTTCCGACCGGCTGGTTGCTCCTGGCACTGGAGGTCGCGCCGGGCAAGTACGCCGCTCCCGCGTGGCTGGCAACGCTGGTCACGCTGTTCGGGGC
>JAKOQD010000089.1 GCA_029778515.1 Actinomycetes bacterium | reverse complement strand
TACGCCGAGACCGAACTGTAACCGGGATTCTTCTGGAAACGCCTGAAGTAGGCTTCCCTGAACTCCCGAAAGCGGGCCGAGTCGTCGTTGCGGTCGTAGTTCAGGACGATGATCAGGCCCTCGACCACCTTGCCGCCCAGCTCGATCAGTTGCTCGGACGCAGCCCACTCGGAGGCGCCGATGGGCAGCGACGGGGCCAGCCGGCGTGAATGCTGGGCGAGCCGCGCCACGTCGATGGCGCCGGAGATGTAGAACAGCCCATCCGGCCGGCTCTTCAGCATCGCTTCCACCACCGCGCCAAAATCCACGTCGGGGCTGGATTCATAGGGCACCTCCGCGCTCACCGTGCCGCCGATGGCGGTGAAGGCGCGACGGAACTCCTCGAGCCACGACTCGGTGAAGTTGCGGTTGCGCACATCGTAAGCGACGGCAATCCGGTGCTGGCCCCGGTCGTACAGCACCCGCGCGTAGTCGCCGGCGTTGTCGCGGGTGCTGCGGTTGATGCGGACGAGGTTGTCATCCTTGCCGTAGAAGGCCATCGAGGTGAGGGTCGGGCTGATGGCGAGGGTCTGGCTCTGGGCCAGCACCGGCACCACCGCCGCCGCAACACCGCTGGTGAAGGGCCCGATCACCGCATCCACCTTGGCCGCCGCCAGCTCCCGGGCCGACTTCTCGGCCGTCGCGGGGTTCTGGGCGTCGTCGCGGGAGATCAGCTCGACCTGCCGGCCACGGATGCCGCCCGCGCGGTTGATCTGCTCGACGGCCAGCACGACGCCGTTGTTTCCAGACTGCCCCACGTCGGAGTTCCGGTCGGACAGGCCGCCGATGAACCCGACCCGCAGGGGCTCCGCCGGCCCACAGCCGAGGAGCAAGGCACAGCTCGCCAACGCCACCACACTTCGTCTGCCAAACATGACTCACTCACCCTCCGCCCTGCCTGCGGCCGGACATTGCAAGCACACCGCGCGTCGACGCGATGCTGGATAACCAACGGGAAGCTACAACGGCAGCCGAAGCCATGAACTTGAGCCCCGCTCCCGATCCAGGCGCGCCCGGCGCCGGAGCAGACTCAAGACCGGGCCGACCCTGCCGTAAAACAAAATCGACACTGGCGTAGTTCTCTCCAAGCTCCCGGCACACGCTGCCCACCTTACAGGCCCTATGTTTCTCCGCTCCCGGCGCAACGCGCTGCCGATCACTTGGCGTTCGTCACTGCACCTGCGACTGATGGCCCTGGGCTTGACGCCGCTGCTGGTGGCGTTCCCGCTGATCATGGGCATCCTGGTGTTCATCGGTGGCGAACGCATCGACGCCATGCTGCAGGACCGGACCCGCGCCAACCTGGCCAGCGCCCAGAACTACCTGGCCCATGTCCGCATCCAGGCGCTGCAGCACATCGAGGAAACCGCCCACTCCGAGCGCATCACCCAGCAACTCGCCACCCACGGGGACAAGGCCTCCCGGGAAGCCAACCCCCACCTCGACCAGATCCTCACCGCCCGCGCCGACGCCGCCCGCCTCGACTACCTGATCATCGCCACCCCGGACGGGCGGGTCATCGCCTCGAGCACCGGTCTCGCCCCGGGCAGCCGGCTGCCTTCCAGCTTCACGCTGCGGCAGGCCGCCACCGGCGTCGCCACGGTGGGTTACGAACGCCTCGACTCGGCCGCCCTGCTGGCCCGCTCTCCCGCGCTGCCCGCCCAGGCGCGGCTCGAGACGCAGGCCGGCGACGCGGCGCAACCGCCCGTGACCGAGACCCGCGGGCTGGTCATCAGCGCAGCCACCCACTTCCCGCTGACCAACACCCACCCGGACGCCTTGCTCATCGGCGGCATCCTGCTCAACAACAACCTGCCGACCATCGACCGCATCCGCGACGTGGTCTTCCCCGTCAAGCTGCAGCTCGGCCAGAGCGTGGGCTTCACCAGCATCTTCCTCGACGACCTGCGGATCGCCACCACCGCAACGAACCCCGCCGGACAACGCGCCACCGGCACCCACGCCCCCGCCGGGATCGGCGCCCAGGTGCTGGCCAGCGGCGGCTCCTGGACCGGACGCACCGAATTCCTCGGCGAATGGCAGATCTCCGGCTACGAAGCCCTCCTCGACGGTGCGGGCCAGCCGATCGGGATGGTCGGCGTGAGCTTCCCGGAGGCCGACTTCACCCGCCAGAAATGGCTGCTAACCGGCAGCGTGGGCGCCCTGCTGGCCCTCAGCATGCTGGCCCTGTCCCTGTCCTTCCTGCATGGCGCCCGGCACATCACCCGCCGGCTGGCCCGCATCTCCGACACCATGACGGCGATCCACCATGGGGATGACCGGGCCCGCGTCCCGCAGGACGACGAGAGCGACGAGATCGCCCGCCTGGCCCACCACTTCAACGAGCTCCTCGACGCCCTCGCCACCCAGAACCGCGCCCGCCTGGCCGCCCAGAAGGAAGTGGCCGAAGAGGCCTCGCGGCGGCGTGCGCTGTTCTCGATGGACCGGGACGGCATCGTCGTGCTCAACCCCGACTGCAGCGTCTTCGAGGCCAACCCCCGCTTCGCCGAGATGCTCGGCTACACACCCGAAGAGATCACCCACATGCACATCTGGGACTGGGAACGCAACTTCACGCCCACCCAGCTGCAGAAGATGGCGAGCTCCGTCAGCCCCGAGGGCGAGATCTTCGAGACCACCCAGCGCCGCCGGGATGGCACCACCTACCCGGCGGAGGTCCTCTCCAGCCGCGTCGAATGGGGCGGCCAGACCTACATCATGTGCTCGGTGCGCGACATCACCGAGCGCAAGCAGCTCTCCGAAGAACTCGAGAGGCACCGTCACCACCTCACCGAGCTGGTGGACCAGCGCACCCGCGAGCTGGCCGCCGCCCGCGACGAGGCCGAGAGCGCCAACCGCGCCAAGAGCACCTTCCTGGCCACCATGAGCCACGAGATCCGCACCCCGATGAACGCCATCATCGGCCTGGCACACCTGCTCGAACGGGAAGTCACCACCCCCCGCCAGCGCGAACGGATCGACAAGATCACCACCGCGGCGCGCCACCTGCTGCGCATCATCAACGACATCCTCGACCTCTCGAAGATCGAGGCGGACAAGACCGCCCTCGAGCTCATCGACTTCCCGGTTGCCGCCACCTGCGAGCGGGCCGTCAGCCTGGTACGCGACACCGCCGTCCAGAACGGCCTGGCGCTCACCACCGAGATCGACCCGCGGCTGCCGCCCACGCTGCGCGGCGACCCGGGGCGCATCGAGCAGATCCTGGTCAACTTCCTGTCGAACGCGGTCAAGTTCTC
>JAKOQD010000088.1 GCA_029778515.1 Actinomycetes bacterium | reverse complement strand
CCGCCGAACCACCGGGGCCTCAATCGTCGAGGAGGCCGACCGGACGAATTCCCCCATGTCATTGAGGGTTTGCAGAAGTTCCTTGCTTTCGAGTCCGAGCTCCTTGGCGAGCTCGTAGACGCGGACCTTAGCCACTACTCTCCTTCAGGTCCACGCGGGCGCGTCGACCAGTTAGTTCTGTTCAGTGCTCATTTCGAGGTACTCATCGAGTGGTCATGAGCGTTAGCCCACTTTCTGGTTGTGTCCGCCGCTGAACTTGGCGGACGCGCGGCGTCAAGCTTATCGCGCCGAGCGCAATAAGACTCAATCGGCTCCCACGCCGCCCCCGGCGGCGGCCTGACCCAACAGCCCAGCCAACCCTCCCCCAGGCAACTTCGCTCCCGAATGGGACGTTTGCTCCCGAATTATCGGGAGCGCGGGTCGCTTTCGGGAGCGAAGTTGGTTTGGCGGGTGGGGTGGCCGGGAACGCGACCTCGTGGCCTGGGCCGCCTGGGCGGATCAGTCGGTGGAGTCAGTGAGCGCAGCCAGCAGTGCGGCCGCCTGTTCAGCGTCGACCGGACGCCGCAGCGCGCGGCCGAGTTGCCGTCGCTTGGCTAGCGCGTCCCCGCACGTGGGGTGCACATAGCCGCCGCGTCCGGGCAGCACCTGACCAGCATCGATCACCACCGCGCCGGTGGTCGAGTCCCAGACCAGGCGTACCAACTCCGCCTTGTGGGCGCGCTGGCGACAGCCGAGGCACGTGCGGACGGGTTGGCTCACGGCTCCGACTCTATCCATCCCCACGACCACGCTTTCCACAGGAAACACCAAGGTTCGGCTGACTGCCAGCACAGGCCCACCGGCTTGTCTGGATTCCGGACAAACTTCGAGGAGAGCAATGATCAGCAAGGCCAAGATCGGTTTGGGAGTGGGCGCCTTCGTAATCGCCCTCGGCGCGGCGGTCGGTGTGGGTGCCCTGGCCGCGAGCCTGGCCAGCGGCGACGACTCCGCGGCGACCCCGTCCGGTGGCTCCAGTCAGGCCCAGGGTCAGGGCCGCCAGGGCGGTTCCGGGCGGGGTGGCTTCGACACCGCGACCATCGCCAAGACCCTGGCGACCAAGCTGGGCGTCGACGAAGCCAAGGTCGAGACTGCGCTGAAAGAGGTGATGACGGCCAGCCGGCCGTCCGGTGATGCGTCGGGGCGGCCGTCCGGCCAGCCCTCGGGTGAACCGTCCGGTCAGCCGGGCAACGGCGGCGGCCCGGGTGGCAGCCAGATGATCGAGTCGATGGCCAAGAGCCTGGCCGAGAAGCTCGACCTGGACGAGGCCAAGGTGCTGGCCGCGCTGCAGGAGACGATGTCGGCCGGCCGTCCGGCACACGACCAGCCCAGCGGGCAGCCGTCCAGCGAGCCTACGAAGTAGGTTCGGCCGGCAGCGACTATTCGGCGGTGTCCGAGCGAATGTCGATCCGCCAGCCGGTGAGGCGGGCGGCCAAGCGGGCGTTCTGGCCCTCGCGACCGATCGCCAGCGAGAGCTGGTAGTCCGGCACGATCACCCGGGCCGCGCGCGCGGTCGCGTCCGTCACCGTGACCGAGTTCACCTTGGCCGGGCTGAGCGCCTGCGCGACGAAGTTCGCCGGATCGTCGGAGTAGTCGATGATGTCGATCTTCTCCTCGTTCAGCTCGTGCATCACCGCGCGCACCCGCTGCCCCATCGGCCCGATGCAGGCGCCCTTGGCCGAAACGTCCGGGTTGTGGCTGATCACCGCGATCTTCGTGCGGTGCCCGGCCTCGCGGGCGATCGCCTTGATCTCCACCACCCCGGACTCGATCTCGGGCACTTCCAGCTTGAACAGCTTCGCCACCAGGTTGGGGTGGGTACGTGACACCACGACCTGCGGCCCGCGCAGCTCCCGGCGGACGCTGACCACGTAGACCCGCAGCCGGGTCCCGTGGGCGTACGACTCCCCCGGCACCTGCTCGGCCAGCGGCATGATCGCCTCAATGCTGCCGAGGTCCACCCGGACGGTGCGCGAGTCGCGGTCCTGCTGCACGATGCCAAGGACGATGTCGCCCTCGACCCCAGCAAAATGGCCGTACTTCTGTTCGTCCTCGGCCTCCCGCAGTCGCTGGAAGATCACCTGCCGTGCGGTCGCGGCGGCCACCCGGCCGAAACCCTCCGGGGTGTGGTCGTACTCCCCGATCCGGTTGCCGTCTTCGTCCAGCTCAGGCGCCAGGACCGCCACCTTGCCGCTCTTGCGGTCGATCTGCACCCGCGCACCCGGAATCGCTCCCGGGGTCTTGGCGTAGGCGTTCAGCAGAGCTTCGCTGAGTGCATCCAGCAGCAGCTCCATGCTGATTTCCTTGTCGCGTTCCAGCGCCTTCAGCGCGCTCAGGTCGACGTCCATCTCAGCTCTCCTCGTCCTCTACGGAATCGTCCGCTACCTCGTCGTCCGGCACCGGCCGGTTGAGTTCCACCTGCACCACGGCGCGGCGCACATCGGCGAGCGGCACTGTCCGCCGGGCTCCGTCCACTTCGATGTCGACTTCGGCATCGTCGGCCGCGAGGACGCGTCCGGTCACCTCTTCGGCAGCCAGCGAGAACGCGACCAGGCGTCCCACATTGCGGCGGAAGTGCTTGGCCTCGGTGAGCGGACGGGTCACGCCGCGCGAGGAGACTTCAAGGGTGTAGGGCCGACCTTTGGTCACGTCGGCCTCGTCCAGCGCGGTCGAGATGTCACGTGTGGCCGCGGCGATGTCGTCCAGGGACGGGCCGCGCCCGTCGGCACCATCACCGTCGAGGAAGACCCTCACCACCGATCGCTTTCCAGCGCTCAACACTTCCAAGCGGTCCACCTCGAGCGCGTGCCCGGCGGCGACTGGAGCCACCAGCGCCTCGATGTCAGCGGTGTTCATGACTACCTCGATCCGATTGTGTGATGCGGTTGTAGGGGACGCAGGCGTCCGCCCAAGTCTAGTGCGTGGGCCAAGCGACCCAGCCCGGATCCGGGCTCAGCCGTGGACGAGCGCGATCAGGTGCGGCAGGGCCTCGGCCAGCGGCACCTCGGTGCGCTCCCCGGTGGCCCGGTCACGAATCTCGACCAGACCGTCGGCCAGTCCACGTCCGACCACCACCGAGGTGGGCATGCCCATCACCTCGGCGTCGGTGAACTTGACCCCCGGCGATGCCTTGCGGTCGTCCAACAGGACGCGGATGCCGGCGGCGTCCAGGTCGTTGGCCAACTGCTCGGCTGCGGCGAAGATCTCCTCGCCCTTGCCGGTGGCCAGCACCTGCACGTCGAACGGTGCCAGCGCCCGCGGCCAGGCCAGGCCGCGCTCGTCGCAGGTCGCTTCGGCGACGGCGGCGACCGCCCGGGACACGCCCACGCCGTACGAGCCCATGGTCACGGTGACCAGCTTGCCGTTGACGTCCAGCACCTTGAGGCCGAGTGCCTCGGCGTACTTGCGGCCCAGCTGGAAGATGTGGCCCATCTCGATGCCACGGGCCAGGCTCAGCGGCCCGGAGCCGTCCGGAGCCGGGTCGCCGTCGCGGATCTCGGCCACGTCCAGCACCCCGTCCGGGGTGAAGTCGCGCCCGGCGACCACGTCGACCATGTGGGTGTCGACCTGGTTGGCGCCGGTGATCCAGGCGGTGCCGGTGACCACCCGCGGATCGACCAGGTAGCGCACCTTCGCGATCGCCTCCTCGCCAAGGTGCGCGGTTACCTGGTCACCGACCAGGGTGATCGGGCCGATGTAGCCCTTGACCAGCAGCGGGTTGGCGGCGAAGTCGTCGTCGGTGAGCGGAGTCGCCTCTGCCGGGGCGATCGCGGCTTCGAGCCGCTTGAGGTCGATGTCCCGGTCGCCGGGCACGCCGACGATCAGCACCTCGCTCTTGCCGTCCGGTGTGGTCAGCTTGAACACGACGTTCTTGAGGGTGTCGGCCCCCGTCCAGGCACGATCGTCGCGGGGGAACTTGGCGTTGGCCGCGGCCACCAGTTCGTCGATGGTGCCCGTGCCCGGGGTGTCAACGATGCGCGCCGGGCCGGTACCGGAGTAGTCGAGTTCGGCGGGCGGGGTGATGCTGACGGCCTCGACGTTGGCGGCGTAGCCACCGGGCGAGCGGACGAAAGTGTCCTCACCAGTGGGTGAGATCGCCAGGAACTCCTCGGACGCCGAACCGCCCATCGCACCGGACGTGGCCTTCACGATCACGTACTGCAGGCCGAGCCGGTCGAACATGCGGATGTAGGCACCACGATGCGCGTCGTAGGACGCGGCCAGGCCCGAATCGTCGACGTCGAAGGAGTACGAATCCTTCATCACGAACTCGCGGCCGCGCAGCAGACCGGCGCGCGGCCGGGCCTCGTCGCGGTACTTGGTCTGGACCTGGTAGATCGAGAGCGGCAGGTCCTTGTACGAGGAGTAGAGATCCTTCACCAGGAGGGTGAACATTTCCTCGTGGGTCGGGCCGAGCAGGTAGTCGCCGCCCTTGCGGTCCTTCAGCCGGAAGAGGTTGGGACCGTACTCCGTCCAGCGGTTGGTGGCTTCGTAGGGCTCCCGGGGCAGCAGCGCGGGGAAGAGCACCTCCTGGGCGCCCATCGCGTCCATCTCTTCGCGGACGATCTTCTCCACTTGGTGCAGAACCCGCAGGCCCAGCGGCAGCCAGGTGTAGATGCCCGGTGCGGCGCGGCGGATGTAGCCCGCGCGCACGAGCCAGCGGTGACTGGGCACCTCGGCGTCAGCGGGGTCCTCGCGGAGGGTACGGACGAACAGCTGGGACAGTCGCGTGATCACCCGGTGATCCTATTGGACGCGGAGGCCATCGCTGCCCGCGCGCAGTCCGCCGTCCGCTGTCAGAGCACCCACCCGGGCCGTTCTTCTCCTCGCGGTTCGTTCCTCACCGCTCGTCAAGACTCCTCCCCATTGCGCGGCTCCGCCCTCCAAGGTCGTCGTCTAGCCAGCGATCCGGACGTTCGCCAGGGAACATTCACCGGCGAACGTCAGTTTCGCTGGCGCGAACCTCACGACCGCGCACTACTTGGGGTCGATACGCCAGTAGCCCTTGGTGATCGTGCTTTCGGGGGCCAGCCCCCAGCGAACCAACAGGAGTTCGCGGGCGACCGGCACGATTGCGGCCTCGGCGGCAACGAAGCCGAGCAGCGCTCCGTTGGGACGGTCGGACGGCTGCAGCGCGGCAAGTGCTTCGGCCAGGGAGTCGGTGCCGCGCACCAGCAGAGTGAGCTCGACCCGAGGGTCGGTGGGGATCGGCGCCAGTTCGTTCGCCGGGTCGACCTCGACCAGGACGCGGGCGGTCGTCGCGGGGTCGCGTTCCCGGAGGAACCGGCTGATCGCCGGGATCGCGGTCTCATCACCGGCAAGGAACCATGCGTCCGGGGTGCCGACGATTGCGTTGCTGCGACGCGGGCCCCCGATCGCGGCCGCGGCACCGATCGGGGCCGTCACCGCCCAGGTCGAGCCGGGACCGTCTCCGTGCACCACGAAGTCGAACTCCACCCAGTCAGCACCGAAGTTCAGCGGGGTGTACTCCCGGCTGTCCAACTCCCGCCAAGCCTCCGGCGTGGTGGGAGCGGGCACGCCAGGCGGAGCGATGAAGATACGCACGTGATCGTCGGCACCTGGGGAGTTGAAGCCGATCAGTTGCGGGCCGGACAGCCGGAGCCGCAGGTAGCCCGTGGTGAGCCGCTCCCGAGCAACCAGCGAAACCGGCCGCAGCGCGGACTCCACTGGAACCGTCTCGAACCGAGCCTTCGTCATCACCCTCCCGCCATAGTTAAGTTTGGCTAACCTAAGCATCACTCCTGGAGTCTGCCAACCCGAGACAAGCACTGGCGGACGCATACCCAGCGGCTGGCAAAATGCACTCGTGACGCAGACTCCGATTCCTGACGGTGCGCAGCGCGTGATCGCCAGGCTGGCTGAACTCGGCCATCCGCACGAGGTGGTAATGCTCCCGGTAACCGGCCGTACTGCAGCCGACGCCGCAACCGCGCTGGGCGTAGAGCTCGGGCAGATTGCGAAGAGCATCGTGTTCCGCCGACGATCCGACGACGCCGCGGTACTGGTGGTCACCTCCGGCGACCTGCGGGTCGATGAGAAGAAGATCTCTGCGCTGGTCGGCAAGGTCGGCCGCGCCGACGCCGACTTCGTCAAGGCGTCCACCGGATTTTCGATCGGCGGAGTCTCTCCCGTGGCACACAGCCAGCCGCCGGTGATGCTGATCGACCGCGAGTTGTTTCGCTTCGAACAGATCTGGGCGGCGGCAGGACATCCATATGCGGTGTTTCCGCTATCGCCTGCCGAGCTGGTCGAACTCACCGGTGCACCCGCGGCGGAGATCGCCTGACGCATCGTCGGGTCGCGGCCGGAGATCCCGGGTCAAGCCCGGGATGACGAGAGCGGCCGGGACCACGAGAGCGGCCGGGATTACGGGAGATTCCGTCCGGGCTCAGTACAGAACGGTGGCGAACTCGCCAACCTGTTCGTAGCCGACCCGCTGGTAGCACCGGATCGCGCGGGTGTTGAAGTCGTTCACGTAGAGGCACGCCACCGGGTAGTCGGCGAGGACGTACTCGGTCACCGCCGCCATCGCCGGCTCGGACAGCCCGCGTCCGCGTAGTGCCGGGTCGAGCCAGACGCCCTGGATCTGCGCGGCACTGCCCCAGGCGGCCCCGATGTCGCTCTTGAAGACCACCTTGCCGTCCTCGACGATGCCGAACGCGCGGTGCTGGTCGACCAGCCAGCGACAGTAGCTGCGATAGCTGCTGTCACCGCCGGCCAGTGGGTCAGTGCCGACCTCCTCGGTGTACATCGCCACCGCGGCGGCGAAGTACGACTCGAAATCGGCATGCGTTATTGGCCGCACTCTCGGGTCGGGCGCCACCAGCGGCGTATCCGCCGCAGCCATTACAGGTTGGCTGCGCCGAACTTCGCGTACCGCACTGTAGGCGCGTCCCCACCGGTCGCTCAGCGCCTGCCACAGCGGAATCGCCAGCCAGGACTCGCCGACGATCGACTGGCAGGTGCGACGGCGTCCGGCTGCTTCGACGAACGCCGGTATCGGGTCCAGGTCGGTAGCCACCGGGACCAGGTTGGCCCCGATGTGCAGCAAGGCACGTGGCGCGTGGGCCGGCCAGCCCCAGATCAGGCCCGGCATACCAGGATTCAGCACCCCGGCCATCAACCTGGAGCCAACGAAGACGTTCGTGACCGGGTCCTCCGCCACCAGCCGGCGGGCGAGCTCAGTGTCTGCGCTGGTGAGGATCCGGGCGTCCATGGCTATCCGACCGAGACCTGGACGGGGCCGGAGTCGCTGCCCACCATCTCCGCGGCCAGCCGGTTCGCCTCCTCGATCAACGTGGCCACGATCTCAGCCTCAGGCACGGTCTTGATCACCTCGCCGCGGACGAAGATCTGGCCCTTGCCGTTGCCGGACGCGACGCCGAGATCGGCTTCCCGCGCCTCGCCGGGGCCGTTGACCACGCAACCCATCACCGCGACCCGCAGCGGCACCTCCATGCCGGCGAGCCCCTCGGTGACCTCCTCGGCGAGGGTGTAGACATCCACCTGGGCGCGTCCGCAGGAAGGGCACGAGACGATCTCCAGGTGCCGCGGACGCAGGTTGAGCGACTCCAGGATCTTGATGCCGACCTTCACCTCTTCGGCCGGCGGCGCGGACAGCGAGACGCGGATGGTGTCGCCAATGCCCTTCGCCAGCAGTGCGCCGAAGGCCACCGACGACTTGATCGTCCCCTGGAAAGCGGGTCCGGCCTCGGTCACGCCCAGGTGCAGCGGGTAGTCGCACGCCTCGGATAGTTGCTCGTAGGCACGCACCATGACCACCGGGTCGTGGTGCTTCACCGAAATCTTGAAGTCGCGGAAGCCGTGCTCCTCGAAAAGGCTGGCCTCCCAGAGCGCGGACTCGACCAGCGCCTCCGGGGTCGGCGCGCCGTACTTGGCGAGCAGCCGCTTGTCCAACGAACCGGCGTTGACACCTATGCGGATCGAGACCCCGGCCTCGCTGGCCGCGCGGGCGATCTCCTTGACCTGGTCGTCGAAGGCCCGGATGTTCCCCGGGTTCACCCGGACGGCTGCGCAGCCGGCGTCGATCGCGGCGAACACGTACTTCGGCTGGAAATGGATGTCGGCGATGACCGGGATCTGGCTCTTCTTGGCGATGATGTGCAGCACGTCGGCGTCGTCCTGGCTGGGAACGGCGACCCGGACGATGTCGCAGCCGGTCGCGGTCAGCTCGGCGATCTGCTGCAGGGTGCCGTTGATGTCGGTGGTCTTGGTCGTGGTCATCGACTGCACCGAGACCGGCGCACCGCCACCCACCAGCACCTTGCCAACCTTGATCTGGCGGGTCGGACGACGCGGCGCCAGCACCGGCGGCGGAACTGCGGGCATTCCGAGGTTGATGGTCATCGGCTCCTCAATCACGACGAACGGGCGGCGGCTCGCGGCCACCGTCGACAGCCTACCCATCCGAGCTGCGGACGCGGGAAACGGCGTCGAACGCCTACTCCACCAGCCCGGCCAGGATCGAGGCGGTCAGCTCGGCTCCGTCCAGTGCTCGTACCGACTCCCCCACCGCTACTGCCCGATCGGCGCAGTCGCCACCAGTCAGCTCCCGCAGCGGACCGGCCAGGCGCACTGGGTTGACCCGGGCCAGCGGTAGGGGTGCCGGGCCCACGCCCAATCGGTGCAGGCGGCGGCGGGCGTGGTGGTGCTGGTCGAGCAGGCCGGGAAGGGCGGTCGAGGGCACGCCGGCACGCAACCCAGCGGCAGCGGTGGCCAGGAAGGTCGCTTGCGACATCCGGCTCAGAAGAGGCTGATCGGCGAGATGATGTCGGCCAGGATCAGCACCACGCCGCTGAGCAGCAGCAGTCCACCCACCCCGTAGGCGACCGGGAGCAGCTTCGCCGTGTCGAAGAAGCCGGGATCAGGACGCTTGCTGAGCGTGGCGAACTTCCGCCGCACCCACTCGTACAGGGCCCCGGCGATATGGCCGCCGTCCAGCGGGGGCAGCGGCACGAAGTTGAACAACGCAAGAAACAGGTTGACCGAGGCCAGCAGCGAGACGAAGGTGGCCACTTTCGCCCCCGGGGTTACCTGGTCGGACGCGATCACCTGTCCGGCGACAGTGCTGGCGCCGAGGATCGAGATCGGGTCGTAGACGTCCCGCGGCTGACCGGTCACCATGCCGACCATCACGTGCCACACCTTCACCGGGAACTGCACCAGGGCGACGACGCTCTGCTTGGTCTGCAGCCACATGTCGCCCAGAACTTCCACCGGGCCACCCTTGACGAGTTCCTGCTTTGGTGAAACCCCTAGCCAACCTGCACTCAGCCGGCGGCCCGGGTCGAGCGTGTCGGCCACCTCGTTGATCACGGTGTGCACCGGGGCCAGCGCTACCTCCTGGCCTCCGCGCTCGACGACCAGCCGGGCCTCGGCGTCAAGGTTGGCGCGGATCAGCGAACTCAGCTGGCTGTACGAGGTGATCATGGTCTCGTTGAAGCTGACCACGCGGTCCCCGGCCTGCAGCCCAGCAGCGGCGGCCGGCGACTTCGGATCGGTGTCGGCACACTCGGTGCGGGTGCTGTCGGTGAGCACGCACGGCTGCACGTAGCCGACCGTCGTCTGCGCCCGGTAGACCCCGTAGAGCCCGGTCACGCCGAGCATCAGGACGAAGGCAATCAGCAGGTTCATCACCGGGCCGCCGGCCATCACGACCAGTTTCTGCCACGTCTTCTTCTGGTAGAACAGCCGCTTGTCCGTGACGTCGGTCGGCGTGATCTCCTGCCACTCCTGGTCCCGAGCGGCGTCGGCCAGCTGGTTCAGCCGCGAGGCCGCACGGGGACGGTCGTCGAGCGGTGGCGGCGGGTACATGCCCAGCAGCCGGACGAAGCCACCCAGCGGAAACCACTTGATGCCGTATTCCGTCTCTCCTCGGGTGGTGGACCACAGCGTCGGGCCGAAACCTACGAAGTACTTGGGCACCCGCACACCGAAGCGCTTGGCCGGGATCATGTGGCCGAGTTCGTGCAGCGCAACCGACGCCATGATCAGCGTGAAGAAGGCGATCGCGAAGCCAATGACGGTGCTGGTCTCCATGCGCTACTCCTTGCTGATCCGCTCGGCTGCCGCCTGCCGCGCCCACTGGTCGGCCGCCAGCACGGCGGCCAGGCTCAGGGGCTCGGCGGCGTGCCGGGCCAGATGGGTGGCCACCACGTCGGCGACCACGTCCACGATGCCAGGGAACTCCAACCGTCCGGCACAGAAAGCGTCCACGCAGACTTCATTGGCCGCGTTGTAGACGGCTGGCGCGAGCCCACCGGGGGCCTTGCCAGCTTCCCGGGCCAGTTCCACGGCAGGGAATGCCGCGGAGTCGAGCGGTTCGAAGGTCCAGGTGGCCGCCTTCTTCCAGTCGCAGGGGGCAGCCGCGTTGGCGAGACGGTCGGGCCAGGTGAGCCCGAGCGCGATCGGCAGGCGCATGTCCGGCGGCGAGCACTGCGCGATCGTCGAACCGTCCACAAACTCGACCATCGAGTGCACGATGGATTGCGGGTGCACGACCACCTCGATCGCGTCCAGGTCGACGTCGTAGAGCAGGCCGGCTTCCAGCAGTTCGAGTCCCTTGTTCACCAGGGTGGCGGAGTTGATCGTGATCACGCGGCCCATGTCCCAGGTGGGGTGCGCCATGGCCTGGGCCGGGGTGACCTGCCGCAGCTCAGCTCGGGTGCGACCACGGAAAGGGCCGCCGGACGCGGTCAGGACGAGTTTGCGCACCTCTTCCGCCCGGCCCGCTCGCAGTGCTTGGGCGAAGGCGGAATGCTCGGAGTCGACCGCTACGATCTGGCCGGGTGCGGCGGCGTCGGTGACCAGTCGGCCGCCGATCACCAGCGACTCCTTGTTGGCCAGGGCGAGCGTCGTACCCGCATTGAGCGTAGCCAGCGTGGGTTCGAGGCCGGCGGCGCCGGTGATGCCGTTGAGCACCACATCCGCCGAGATCGCCGCGAGCCGCGTGGCAGCTTCCGGTCCCGCCCAGACTTCCTGGCCGGGCAGGGCCGCCGCCAGCCGGTCGGCGGCCTCGGGCGAACTGACCGCAACCACCTGCGGACGCAGCGTCCGAGCCTGTTCGACCAGCAGCTCGATGGATGAGCCCCCAGCTGCCAGGCCGACCACTTCGAACTGCTCCGGGCGCGCCGTGATCACCTCGATGGCTTGGGTGCCGATCGAACCTGTACTACCGAGTACTACAACCTGGCGCATCGGCCAATCACCTCCCACACGGAACCCCTGCAGCCTATCGGCCGCCACCGACACGGCGTCCCGGTGCGTTGAGTAGGGTCGGAGCGAATCGAGTTTGATGGGAGCGGCCAGGTGACCACAGCGCCCGCCGGGGTTGAGATCGAATCCCTGGCTCAATTCGACGCCAGGCTCGCGGCCGCCGGCAACCTGGTGAACTGCTATCTGCAGTCGCTCGACTTGAGCGGACGCTCGGCCGCGCTCGGCACAGTCGACGTGACCGGCGCGGTCTTTCTCGGCTGTGTACTCGAACCCGGCATCGAGCCGGAGTTGGAGCGGCGCGGCGCACTGCTCTTCCCCACCCTGCCTGACCTGCCGTTCAACCCGTACCGCTCGGGGCTGTACAGCGCGAGCGAACTCTATGCGGGGCTGGAGCGTGGCTACCGCTACACCCTGGACGCAAGGGTGTTCCGTTGGTGGCGTTACGTCGGCCAGCACCGCAGCCTGACCAGCGAACTCGCCATGACCCTGCACGACCACGCCATCGTCGAGGCGCTGGAGGATCTGCGCCTCGAAGGTGCGGTGGGCGTGATGGGTGGCCACCAGTTGGTGCGCGGGTCGGCCGACTATTCCGACGCCGTGCACCTTGGCCGCTCGCTGGCCGCAACCGGACGGACGGTGATCACCGGCGGTGGACCGGGCGCGATGGAGGCGGTGAATCTCGGCGCCGCCCTGATCGGCACCCGCAGCGAGTTGGAGGCTGCGATCGCACTGCTGGCCGGGCGCCCCCGGTTCGCCGAGGACGTGGCGTCCTGGGTGGCCGCCGGGCTGGCCGTGCGCGAGCGTTGGGAGTTGAGCGGCGCCAGCTACGGCGTGCCGACCTGGTTGTACGGCCACGAGCCGCCGAACGTGTTCAGCGCCGGGGTGGCGAAGCTGTTCTCGAACGCGATCCGCGAGGACATGCTGCTTCGCCAGGCATCCGGCGGGTTGGTCTGCCTTCCCGGTGCCGCAGGCACGATCCAGGAGATCTTCCAGGCTGCGACGCCGCGCTACTACGCCGCTGCCGGCGAGCCGATCCCGCCACTGGTGCTGGTCGGCGTCGACTACTGGACCCGGGAGCGTCCGGCCTGGCCGCTGCTCGCCAACTTGGCGGACGGGCGTCCGATGAGCGCGGCGATCCACCTGGTCGACGACATCGCCGAGGTGTCGGGGCTGCTCGGCTGAACTCGGAGGCACCAGGCTCGCCCGACAGCCCTAGTCCGCCGAGTCGTGAACTTCGCTCCCGAAAGGGACTCGCGCTCCCGAATTATCGGGAGCAACGGTCCCCTTCGGGAGCGAAGTTGGAGGTCGGTTTGGTGCTAGACCAGCGGTTGCCACGACCCTTCGTCAAGCTCAGGGATCGTCAGGCTTGGCCGGCGGCGAGCTGGCCGCAGGCGCCGTCGATCTCGCGGCCGCGGGTGTCGCGGACGGTGACCGGCACTCCCCTGGCTTCCAGGCGGTGGACGAATTCGGCCTCGTCCTCACGACGCGATGCGGTCCACTTCGACCCGGGCGTCGGGTTGAGCGGGATCAGGTTCACGTGCACCCAGCCGTAGTCGCCGTTGCGACCCTCAGCGGACGCGCCGCGCAGCACGTCGGCCAGCGCCTCGGCCCGCCAGGCCTGGTCGTTGATGTCACGGATCAGGGCGTACTCGATCGAGACGCGGCGTCCGGTGGTCGCGAAGTAGTTCCGCGCGGCAGCCAGCACCTCGGCCACCTGCCAACGGGTGTTGATCGGGCAGAGTTCATCGCGCAGCCGGTCGTCCGGCGCGTGCAGGCTCACTGCGAGCGTTACCGGCAACCCGACCGCGGCCAGCTTCTCGATCTGCGGCACCAAGCCGACCGTCGAGACGGTCACACCCCGCGCCGAGATCCCCAGACCGTCCGGCGCCGGCGCGGTGATCGTACGCACTGCTCGCAGCACGGCGTTGAAGTTCGCCATCGGCTCGCCCATGCCCATGAACACGATGTTGTTCACCCGGCCCGGACCGCCGGGAATCTCGCCGTCGCGCAACCGGCGGGCGGCGTCCATCACCTGGGTGAGGATCTCCGCGGTGCTCAGATTGCGCTGCAGCCCGCCCTGACCAGTGGCGCAGAACGGGCAGGCCATGCCGCAGCCGGCCTGGGAAGAGATACAGACAGTGGCGCGCTCGCGTCCCTTGCCGCTGGCCCGAATCCCGCGGACGCCGTAGCGCATCAGCACGCTCTCCACCAGCGAGCCGTCGTGCAGCCGCCAAAGGGTCTTCACCGTGGTGCCACCGTCGGCCTGCTGGTCGCGGACGCGTTCGGCCAGGTCCGGCACGAAGCGCTCGGCCAACTGCGTCCGGGCCGACTTCGGGATGTCCGTCCAATCGTCCGGCGAGGTGGCCAGCCGCTCGAACAGGTGCTTGGTCAGCTGTGCCGCCCGGAACTTCGGCAGGCCGAGTTCCCCAATCGCTTCCGCGCGCTGGGTCGCGTCCAGGTCGGCCCAATGGACGGGTGGCTTGCCCCGGCGCGGCGTGTTCAGCAGCAGCGGCACCGTGCGTCCGGATTCGGCGTGCGCGATCGAACGCTCGTAGTCGGCGACCTCCTCAGGCGTCAACCCGGTCATGCGCCCACCCCCACCAGGGTGAACAGCAGCCAGGCCGCAGGCACCGCGATCAGGGTCGAGTCGAGCCGGTCCATGACGCCGCCGTGGCCGGGCAGGAAGGAGCTCATGTCCTTGATTCCGATGTCGCGCTTGATCAGCGACTCGATGAGGTCACCGGCGGTCCCGAAAACAACCACGACCACCGAGAGAATCGCGCCGATCCACCACGGCTGGTGCATGACCAGCGTGACCATGCCGATCCCCAGTACGCCAGCCAGGGCGAACGAGCCGACCAGGCCCTCCCAGGTCTTCTTGGGGCTGATGTTCGGCGCCATCGGGTGCTTGCCGAGCGACGCGCCGGCAGCGTACCCGCCGGTGTCACTGCCCACGATGCAGAGGAACGCAGCCACCACCTTGGCCACGCCGTGCTGCTGAGCCAGCAACAACCCGACGAACGATGCCATCACCGGGAGGTAGCCGATGATGAACAGGCCCGCCGCGCTGTCACGCACGTACCCGTCCGCGCCGCCGAACATCCGCCAGATCAGCGACAGCAGGATCGTGCCGCCGATCGTGCCGAGCAACACCACGTGCCAGGGAACATTGGTCACGTTCTGCAGGGTCGCGGCGAGGTACGAGCCACCGATGATGAGGATGTTGCCGATCACCACCGGCACGATCGCCGAACGCATGCCGATTTTCATGAGCGCCTGGTGCAATTCCACCGCACCGAGGCTGGTCAGCACCACCAGAAGGATGATGAACCCGGGCGGCCACCACATCAGGGTGACCACCACGATGCCGAAGAGCAGCAGCCCGACCGCGATCGCGGCGGGCAGATCCCGCCCGGCGCGCGATTTCGGTGGGCTCTTCGGCTCGCTCAAGGTCACTCAGACCTCCAGCAGTTCGGCTTCCTTGGCCTTCAGCAACTCATCGATCGTGTCGATGTGCTTCTTGGTGGCCGCGTCCAGCTGCTTCTCCGCACCCCGAGCGTCGTCCTCGCTGATTTCCTTGTCCTTGGTCAGCTTGCCGACGTGCTCGATCGAATGCCGCCGGATGTTGCGGACGGCAACCCGCGCCTCCTCGGCCTTGTGGCGAGTGACCTTGATGTACTCCTTGCGGCGCTCCTCGGTGAGCTGCGGCATCACCAGCCGGATCACGTTGCCGTCATTGGCCGGGTTCACGCCCAGGTCGGAATCACGGATCGCCTTCTCGATGCCGGCCATCGCGCCACGATCGAACGGGCTGATCAGCACGGTGCGGGCCTCCGGCACCTGGAAGGTGGCCAGTTGCTGCAGCGGTGTCGGTGAGCCGTAGTAGTCCACCATCAGCTTGTTGAACATAGCGGGGTGGGCGCGTCCGGTGCGAATGGCCGCGAACTCCTCGCGCGCATGCTCCACCGCACCGTTCATCTTGTGGTCGGCGTCCTTGAGGATCTCCGGGATCACGAGGTCTTTCCCTTCTGCTTCGCCTGCACGTCACGCGTGCAGGGTGGTTCCGATCTTCTCACCTGCGACCACCTTGGCAATGCTTCCCTCGGCACCCAGGTCGAAAAAGACCATCGGGAGCCGGTGTTCGCGGGCCAGGCTGACCGCGGTCGCGTCCGCCACCTTCAGGTCGCGGGCAAGGAAGTCGTCGTAGGTGAGCTCGTCGAACTTCTTCGCGTGGGGATTGGTGCGGGGGTCGGCGTCGTAGACACCGTCGGTGCCCTGCTTGGCCATCAGCAGTACCTCAGCGCCGATCTCCAGCGCCCGCTGGGCTGCGACGGTGTCGGTGGAGAAGTACGGCATGCCCGAGCCGGCGCCGAAGATGACCACGCGGTCCTTCTCCAGATGCCGGATCGCGCGTCGCGGGATGTAGGGCTCGGCCACCTGGCCCATGGTGATCGCTGTCTGGACGCGGGTGGGCACCCCGACCTTCTCCAGGAAGTCCTGCAGCGCGAGGCAGTTCATCACGGTGCCGAGCATGCCCATGTAGTCGGCCCGGGAGCGGTCCATGCCGCGAGTCTGCAGCTCGGCACCGCGGAAGAAGTTGCCGCCGCCGGTGACGATCGCGACCTGCACCCCGGACGCGACCACTGCCGCGATCTGGCCGGCGATGCTGGAGATGATGTCCGGATCGACGCCGAGCTTCCCGCCGCCGAAGGCTTCACCCGAGAGTTTCAGTAGTACGCGGCGGTAGGGGCTGGTCATTTGTCTCCTAGGACGGGCGGTGAAAGCGTCCCTACCCTACCGAAACTGGCGGGCCGGTTCGGACTACGGGTGCGCCCGAGTTCCCTGGAAACACCAGGACGGCCGCCCCGCGCAGCGGGGCGGCCGTGCAGGCGGCAACAGGG
>JAKOQD010000087.1 GCA_029778515.1 Actinomycetes bacterium | reverse complement strand
TCACTGGTGCAGCAGCGATTCGTTTCCGACGTGTCCCACGAGCTGCGCACCCCGCTGACCACGATTCGGATGGCCGCTGAGGTGCTGCACTCCCACCGGGACGAGTTCGACGCGGTGTCGAGACGTTCGACCGAGCTGCTGTCGGCCGAACTGGACCGTTTCGAGGGCCTGCTCACCGATCTGCTGGAGATCTCCCGCTTTGATGCCGGAGCCGCCCAGCTCGCCTTGGACTATGTCGACCTGACCGTCCTGGCCGGGGAGGAGATGGCCGCCCAGCAGCGGTTGGCCGAGCGGACGCACACCCAGCTCACCCTCGACTCCGGCGGTAACTGCGTGGCAGAGGTGGACGGTCGGCGGATTCGCCGGGTGCTGCGCAATCTGATCACGAACGCGATCGAGCACGGGGAGGGCAGGCCGATCACGGTGTACGTCCGCGGTGACGAGAACGCCGTGGCGGTTGCCGTCCGCGACCACGGGGTCGGCTTCACCGCGGAGGAGGGGAGCCAGGTGTTCAACCGATTCTGGCGTGCGGATCCGTCCCGCGGGCGGCACGTCGGTGGCACCGGTCTGGGACTGTCGATCTCGCTCGAGGACGCGCGCCTCCACGGCGGGCGTCTGGATGCCTGGGGCAGCCCGGGCGCGGGCGCCCAGTTCCGGCTGACCGTGCCCAGGAAGGCCGCGGAAGAGTTGCAGGGTTCGCCATGGCCGTCCGTGCCGCCGGACGCGAAGGTGGTGCTGCATGCCTAACCGTCTGCTCGCGCTGGTCGTCGCGGTGCTGCTGGCCCTTGGCGGGTGCGCCACCGTGCCCACGTCCGGGCCGATCGAGCACCACACCCAACAGGTGCCCGGCACGGACTCGGGGGTGAGCGTCCACCCGCTGCCCCCGGCGACGGGTGCCAGTCAACTGCTCGTCGTCGAGGGGTTCCTGCACGCGATGAGCATCCATCAACCCAATTACGCGGTCGCACGCCAGTACCTGACCGAGACGGCGAGCGCGCTCTGGCACCCCGAGTCCGGCGTCCAGGTCTACGCGGACGGGAAGCCGCCGGAGGAGTTCGGCCAGACGGTGATGCTGATCACCCCGCTGGTCGGCCGGCTCGACTCGCTGGGCAGCTTCGCGACCGCCTCCGAGCAGTTGCGGCACGACTTCGAGCTGGTGCGCGATGCCAACAACCAGTGGCGCATATCGAACCCGCCGGACGGGCTGCTGGTCTCCCGCTACCTGTTCAGCACCAACTTCACCCCGGTAACCGTCCACTTCCTGGACGCGTCCGGCAGCGTCCTGGTACCCGAACAGCGGTACTTCGCTAACGGTGACCAGGCGCTGACCGCGGCGGTGCAGGCTGTGCTTTCCGGCCCGTCCGAACGGCTGGCGCCGGCGTTGCGGCGGGCTTCGGTGAGTGAACTCGATGTGGATAACGTGAGCCTCGACGAACGCGGGGTGACCATGGTCGAGTTGGGCTCGGACGGGCTGCGGCTGACCACCGAGGAGCGACAGAACCTGCTGGCCGAGATTGTGAACACCGTTGTGGGCTTCGCCCAAGTGACCGCTGTGCAGGTGAGTATCGGCGGCCTTGCCATTGCCGGGGAGTTCGGCGGTACCGAACTCGACGGCGACGACTTCACCCGGATGTCGCCCGACAACGTGACTGCGCAGCGGTCCCTGTTCGCGATCGCCGAGGGGCGCGTGGTGGCGCTGCGCGAAGCCAATTGGGCGGACTTCAGCCCGGTCGAAGCCGACCTGACCCGGCCCGAGCTGATCGCGGTGCGCAGCGACCTGGCCGAAGTCGCTGCGATCACGGATTCCGCGACCAGGCTCGTCCTGGCTCCCGTCGGTGCGGCCAAGTCGCGGACGGTGCGCACTGGAACCGGACTGCTGCGGCCCGATTTCGCCAGGAACGGCGAGTTGTGGTCCGCGACGGCCTCGGGGCCGGGTAGCTTCCGGGTGTTCCGAGATGGGTTGACGATCCGAGTGGATGGGAGTGAGCTGCCGAAGCGTCCGTTGGTTGCGAGCAAGCTGTCGCCGGACGGCACCCGGATCGCGCTCGTATTGCGCAACGGCACCCGCACCGAGGTGGGGGTCGCGGTCGTGGTGCGCACGGATGACCAGATCCGGCTGACCGGCTGGCGGCCGTTGGAGGTGAACCTGAGCACGGGTACCGACGGTGCGGCGCTCGATCTGGGTTGGGCGTCCCGATCCACTTCGACGAAGTGGTCGCCCGCGGAAGTTGCCGTGCTGCAGCGTCTGGAGACCGGTGACACCAGCGTGGTCCGGGTGAGTGAGGACGGGGCGACCGCAACGGATATTGGACCCACCAAGGCAGCATCCTTGATCAAGCTCGCCGTGGTGCCGGGGCGGCCAGCAGTTGCGTTGACCGACAGCGGCGCCGGCTACCGCTTTGAGAGCGAGTTCAACTGGGCGCTCGCGGTGACCGCTGTGGACGATCTGGCCTATTCAGGTTGAGCCTGTGGACGGGTGATCGCGCTGGCGACTCCTGCCGAAGATAGGGACGTGACCATTGCGCGCCTGCTGAGCGTCGGGGGAGAGCTGGTGCTCGGCGCCCACTGTCCTGGCTGCGGCGCGTCCGGCCTGGGCGTCTGTGCCGGCTGCCGGACGGCGATCGCGGTGCGGCCGGTAGCGGTGGCTGGGTTGCCACCCGGACTGCCTGCGGTGGTGGCCGGAGGCCGCTACGACGGGGAACTGCGCCGCCTACTGCTGGCGGCCAAGGAGCGCGACGCGCTCGGTGCGGTGCCGGTCCTGGCCGAGCGGCTGGCGGTCGCGTTGGCCCGCTTGCTGCTGGACCGGCCCGAGCTCGCCGCTGGCGGGTTGCTGATCGTGCCGGTGCCCACGGCGCGTGCCGCGGCGGCCGAACGTGGCCTGGATCTCACGTTGGCCCTCGCCCGGCTGGCGGCCCGGCGGTTGCGCGGTACCGGGCTGGACGTGCGCGCGTCCGCAGGGCTGAGGCAGGTGCGGCGACCCGCTGATCAGGCCGATCTCGGCCGGGAAGGCCGCCTCGCCAACCTGGCCGGCGCATTCACCGCGGGGCGACTGCCGCCGGGGGAGTTGTTGCTGGTGGACGACATCGTGACCACCGGTGCGACGCTCGTCGAGGCCGTCCGAGCGTTGCGGGCCGCTGGCCGGGAGCCCTTTGCAGTCGCGACAGTGGCGGCCACCACGCGCAGGATCACCCCTTCGTGAAGCTTCGCGAGCGGTCCCTGAGGTGCACGACCCGACACCCTCGGCTGGTGTGCGCGTCCACAACGAAAGTGGCCACTTTCGCGCCGAGAGGGCGAGAAAGTGGCCACTTCGATGGCTGGTCGGGTGGTCGAACTGGTCGTTACCTCAGATCGCGGTCGAGCCGCTTTCGCCGGTCCGCACTCGAACGACGGTGTCGACCGGGATGATCCAGACCTTGCCGTCTCCGACCTCGCCGGTCCGGGCGGCCTGCACGATCACACCGGTGAGCGCCTCCGCGTCCTCGTCGTCGACCAGGACTTCGAGCCGCACCTTGGTGATGAAGTCGATGGTGTACTCCTCACCCCGGTAGACCTCGATGTGGCCGCGCTGGCGGCCGTAGCCGGAGACCTCGCTTACGGTCATCCCGCCCACGCCATGCCGTACCAGCGCCTTCTGGACGGTTTCCAGCATCTCCGGCTGGATGATTGCCGTTACCAACTTCACTTCTTCGCTCCTGTCGTCTCGGCCACCGGCATGTCGTCCTTGGTCAGGACGAGGGTGCGCTGAACCTTGTTGGTGTAGTACACGGGGCTGAGGTCGTAGCCGGCCTCGGAGTGCTCGGCCAGGTCAATGCCGCTCAGCTCGTCGGCGGAGCTGATCCGCCAGCCGATGGTGTACTTGATCGCCAGCGCGATCAGGTAGGTCATCACAAACGAGAACGCCATCACCGCGAAGGCGCCGATCGCCTGCTTGCCGAGCTGGTCGAGCCCGCCGCCGTAGAACAGACCGGCCACACCGGGATCGGCGGGATCGCCGGAGGTCGCCGGATCGGCGAAGAACCCGATCAGCAGGGTGCCAACCAGGCCGCCGACGAGGTGGACGCCGACGACGTCCAGTGAGTCGTCAAAGCCGAACCGGTACTTCAGGCCGACGGCGTAGGCGCAAGCGATACCGGCCAGGGCGCCGATGGCGAGCGAGCCGAGCGGACTGACCGCACCGGCGGCCGGCGTGATCGCGACCAGGCCCGCGACAATGCCGGACGCAGCGCCGAGCGAGGTGGGGTGTCCGTCCCGGAGCTTCTCCACCACCAGCCAGCCCAGCATCGCTGCCGCGGTAGCGGCCAGGGTGTTCACCCAGGCGAGGCTGGCGAGGCCGTTGGCCGCGACGGCCGAGCCGGCGTTGAAGCCGAACCAGCCGAACCAGAGCAGGGCTGCGCCGAGCATCACCAGGGTCATGTTGTGCGGACGCATCGGCCTGGTGCCGAAGCCGATCCGCGGACCAATCACCAGGGCGAGGACCAGCGCCGCAGTACCGGCGTTGATGTGGATCGCAGTCCCTCCGGCAAAGTCGATCGCGCCCACTACGTTGGCGATCCAGCCGCCGACGACCCCCGCATCGGGGTTCGAGAAGGCGAAGACCCAGTGCGCGGCCGGGAAGTAGACCAGCGTGCCCCAGAGGACGGCGAAGGCAGTCCAGGCACCGAAGGAGGCACGGTCGGCGATCGCGCCGGAGACCAGCGCGACCGTGATGATCGCGAAGCAGGCCTGGAAGGCGACGAAGGCGAGTGCGGGGTAGGACGCTTCCGGATCGTTCACCAGCAGGCTCTGCAGGCCGGCGAACTCGAACGGGTTGCCGATGATGCCGGCGCCACCAACCGAATTGCCGAAAGCGAGGCTGTAGCCGAACAGCACCCACAGGACGCCGATGACCCCCATCGAGATGAAGCTCATCATCATCATGTTCAGCACGCCCTTGGCTCGGACCATGCCGCCGTAGAACAGCGCGAGACCGGGGGTCATCAGCAGCACCAACGCGGCACTGATGAGGATCCAGGCGGTGTCGCCGGAGTTGAGTTCGAGAATCATGGCAAAAGGCTGACCGAGTGCTGTTACGTCCAGACGCGTCCGGTGTTACGGCCAGGTTAGGCGGTGTTACGGGCTGGTTAGGCGGAGTTACGGTCGCGTTGCGCGGCTGTCGGTGAGGGTCGGATGCCCGCATGGCGAACACCTGAGAAGTTCCTAGCCGAAGCGCTGGCAAAGCCCACAGGTGCGAACTAAGTTGGGGTCATGGCACCCACGCCAGTTCACCGGCCACTTGGCAGGGAACCGGGCTGGTGCCGTTGCTGTTTGGGCAAGCCCTGCGCACTGTAGGGCACCGAGAAGGAGGTAGACATGGACGTCCTGGTGACTGGCCGGCACTGCCAGATCCCCGATGAGTTCCGCGCTCGGGTTGAGGAGCGGATCGCGTCGATCGAGAAGCTCAAGGACCGGGTGATCCGGGTTGAGGTTCAGGTTTCTGCCTATGGCTACAAGAAGCAGCCCGACCAGTCGACGCGCGTGGAGATCACGCTGCGTAGCCGGGGACCGGTGGTACGCGCCGAGGCGTCCGCCGATGACAAGAACGTGGCCTTCGACCACGCGCTCGATCGGCTGAAGTCGCAGCTGCGGCGCGCGTCCGATCGGCGCAAGACCCACCGTGGCCTGCGGGGGACCGGGAGCCTGGCCGACGCCGCCCTGGCCGTGCCTGCGGAGTCGGCGGAGGAGACCCGTCCGGAGATCCGGAAGATTGCCGGCCTGGAGATCCACGGCGACGGCCCGCTGGTTGTGCGCGAGAAGTACTTCGATGCAGTACCGCTGACGTTGGCGCAGGCGCTCGACGAGATGGAGCTCGTCGGCCACGACTTCTTCCTCTATGTGGACGCCGAGTCCGGCCACCCCAGCGCGGTCTACCGCCGCAAGGCCTACGACTACGGCGTGATCCACCTCAACCTCGACGCCGTCGAGGAGGCGACCGCCTGACCGATTCATAGGCTGCCGTTCGGCGAGTCTGCACGATTCGCCGGACGGGCTGCTGGTCGGCTCCCTAAGGTGGCGACGAGGTACCCGGATCCTCATCGCGCCCTCGGAGTTGAATTTGACCCCCAACGTGAAGTCCACGATCGGCACCCTGCTGCTCGGATTCATCGGAGTACCGCTTCTGCTCACCTTCGTGTGTGGCATCGGTGGGGCGGCGTTGGCTGAGCTGACGGCCATGCCGACCTGGCTGGGCTGCGTCCTGCTCGTCATCGTCACGGCGGGACTGCTGTGGTTCTTCCGCGGGCGTGCCGATTCGCGTCCAGAGAGCTGGGGGCGGGCTCTGCTGCCGGTGGTGATCCCGCCGGCCTATTACCTGCTGGCCTGGGTGGTCACTTTCGAGGTGACTGGCTGGTCTTACGGCGACAGCCTCAACGTTTCGGTGTTCACCCACGCGCCCTACGTGGGGTTTCTGCTCTGGGTGCTGTTCTTCGGACCGCCGCAGGCGTTCGTCGCGGTGCTGCTGACCGCGCTGTTGGCCAGCGTGGGCGGCTATCTGCTGGGCGCGCGGCAGGAAGCGGCCGCGATGGCGGGCCGCCGGGTGCTGATCTGGACGCTCGTCGGCACCTTGTTGCTGAGCGCCGTCGCAGGCGCCCAGATCGTGCAGGCCTGGGCGAACTCTGGATCCCCGGGAGTTGGGGTGCAGGTGGGCCAGGAGGTAGACCTGTCCGAGTACGAGCCTTTCCGCGAAGGGAACCGGTTGGTGGTTCCGGAGATCGAACCGACCCTGAAGTTCACCGAGCACTTCCCGAGGCTGGACGGTGCCACGGCCGCTTATCCGGTCTACGCCGCGATGGGCCAGGCGCTCTACGACGTCGAGCTGAACGACGACACGCGCTACCCGTTCATCGACAACTACCTGACCTGCTCGAACACGTCCGGCGGCTACGACCGGCTGATCTCGGGTGAGGCGGACGTGTTTTTCGGGGCGCAGCCGTCGAAGGGCCAGCAGGAACGCGCGGCCGCCGTGGGCAGGGAACTCGAACTGACCGCGATCGGACACGAAGCGTTCGTGATCTTCGTGAACCAGGACAACCCGGTTTCGGGGCTCACCACTGCTCAGGTCCAGGACATCTACACCAAGAAGGTGACCAACTGGAGCGAGTTGGGCGGCCGGGACGAGAAGATCCTGGCGTTCCAGCGTCCGGAGGATTCGGGTAGCCAGACGATCATGCAGGCCAAGGTGATGCAGGGCGTGCAGATGGCCAAGCCGATGCGGGAGGAGACCGTGACCGGGATGGGCGGCGTCCTCAGTCAGGTGGCCGAGTACCGCAACTCGTCCGCGGCGATCGGCTACTCGTTCCGTTGGTACGCGACCGTGATGAATGGCAATCCCGGCATCAAGCTGCTGGCGGTGGACGGGGTGCAGCCGACGGTTGAGAACATCCGGAACGGCACCTACCCACTGACCGTGGACCTGTACGCGGTGACCGCTGGCACCAACAACACGAATGTGCCCAAGCTGCTCGACTGGGTGGTCTCGGCCGAGGGCCAGAAGCTGATCGAGCAGGTCGGCTACGTCGGCTTGAAGTAGTTCCTGTGGACAACGTGCAGGATCCTGAACCGAGTTCGGTAGAGGATCCTGCACTTCATCCACAGCTTCGAGATTGGCTGACGGAAATCGGCGCTACCTGCCGATAACTAGGGTGTGATCCCACGAACTCGGCTGCCTGAATCACTGCTCGCGCTGGCTGCTCGGCAGGCTGGCGTATTGTCGCGCGAACCGATTGCTGCAGGACTTGATTACCGAGGTCGCTGCTGGTTCGCGGAGCCCGCTGGAGCTTCGGTACGCGAAGGGTGTCGAGCGCGCTCACGGTCTGCCGGCGGCGCGCCGCAGGCGGGTCCGCTGAGCAGATACGGCACCGATGTCTGGTACGAGGAGTACGGCGTGCTGGTCGAGCTCGACGGCCGGGCCTGCCACAGTGGCATGGCCGCGGTGGACGACATGGATCGCGACAACGACCACCAGTTGGTCGGCGTCATCACGATCCGGCTCGGCTGGCGGCAGGTTGTAACGCGACCGTGTCAAACGGCCGCAAAGGTGGGGCGAGCGCTGCGCAATCACGGGTGGCAGGGTCGGCTGCGGTCGTGCCCCAACTGTCGTGCAAGATCCTGAACCATGTTCGGTGCAGGATCTTGCACCCCGATGTCAGGGTGGGTGGCTAGGCTGCCCGCCGTGACTCAACTCAGCGCCGCGCAAGCTCGTCGGATCATGCTTGCTGCCCAGGGCTTCGGACGGCAGTCGGGGGGCGCGGTCACGGCCCGGCAGCTGCAGCGGGTGGTGGACTCGGTGGCGCAGTTCCAGATCGACTCGGTCAATGTCGCGGTCCGCGCGCACTACATGCCGCTGTTCGGACGGTTGGGGAGCTACGACCGGGGGGTGCTCGATCGCGCCGGCAATGCGGCGCCGCGCCGGGTGTTCGAGTACTGGGGGCATGCGGCCTGCCTGCTTGATGTGCAGTTGCAGCCGGCGTTGCGCTTCCGGATGGCCGCCAATCGGGCCAAGCCCTGGCAGGCGATGGGCCGGGTGCTGGCCGAGCATCCAGGGCTGCTCGACAAGGTCATGACCCAGGTCGTCGAACGCGGACCGTT
>JAKOQD010000086.1 GCA_029778515.1 Actinomycetes bacterium | reverse complement strand
CTGGTGCTCGCCCGTCCACGCTGGCTGGACTGGGCGGTGTTCTCGATCGCGGAGGGCTTCTACTTCGCGGCCATCTGGGCGCACCTGGACGGTCGCAGTGCGTCCGGCGACGGCCACGATCGGATGTACTGGCTCTCGGTGCTGCTTCGGATCGCGGTGCAGTTCTGGCTGTGCGTTCGCGTCGCGCTCGACATGGTGCGCCCGGAGCGGGACGTGGTGCGCGCCGGCGGCCTCGACGACCCGGACGGCGGCATCTTCGACCACGCATCCGACGCCCCCTGGCTGGTGCGCCTGAACCAGCGCTTGGCCGCCCGGTGAACGGTGTCCCCGATCGGCGCATTTTCATCCCGGCGAACGGTGCCCCCAACCGGCGCATTGTCATCCCGGCGCAGGCCGGGATCTCTAGGTGCACGCGCGGCTGCCAGCCCCACGACAAGACGCCATGACAACTAGCGTCCACCGCTCAGCCGACGCGCGCCTGGTCGTGCAGACCTGGTTCGCCACCCGGCTGCTGATGGCCCTGGTCGGCGTCTGGCTGATGCTGACCGAGGGCCGGAAGTTCTCCGACCTGGTGGGCAACTGGGACGTCCAGCACTTCCTCGCCATCGCCGCGGACGGCTACGTAGCCCGCCACAACATCGCCTTCTTCCCCGGTTGGCCGCTGCTGCTGCGGCTGACCTCGACGACCGGGCTGCCGATAATGATCGCCGGCACTCTGCTGGCGCTGCTCGCGTCCGGTTTCGCTGCGGCCGCGCTGTACCGCATGGCCGGAGCCCCGGCGGCGATCGCCTGGTTGCTGGCCCCGACCGCGGTGTTCACGATGGTGCCGTACACCGAGTCGGTGTTCTGCGCGGCGGCGTTTTGGGCTTGGGAGCGCGCCACCGCCAAGCAGTGGGGTGCGGCAGCGGTGCTCGCTGCGGTGGCGGCGGCCGTCCGCGTCTCTGGGGTGTTTCTGATCGTGGCGCTGGCGGTGCTGGCGATCACGTCCGCCGGATCGTCACGGGACAAGGGCAAACGGTTGCTGTGGCTGCTGTTCCCGCTCTGCGTGGTGGTGGCGTACCTCGCCTACCTCTATTCGATGACCGGCAACTGGGCAGCCTGGTACGAAGCCCAGGCGGCAGGCTGGTCGCGCGGCTTCACCTGGCCGTGGGACTCACTGCGGCACACCTTCGAGGCCTTCGCGCCGGGTGCTTACGCCGACCATCCGGAATGGGCCTGGGTGTTCCGCGCCGAGGTGGTGAGCATGGCGGTCGGGGTTGTGGTGACCCTGGGCAGCCTGGTGCGCCGACGCTGGGGCGAGGCGACCTGGGTGGGCCTGCAGGTGGCCGCGTTCTCGGTTTCGTACTGGTTCATGAGCGTGAACCGCGCTGTGCTGCTGTGGTTCCCGCTGTGGACGTGGCTCGGCGAACTCGGCGGCAGCCGACGCAAGCTACCCACCTGGCGCGCGATTCTGATCGGCCTGCTGGTGGCCGTCGCCCTGGTGACCCAGGCCATCTGGGCCTGGCTGTTCTTCACCGGCCGCTGGGCTGCCTAGTTCGGATGGCCGTTCCGGCCGCGTCCGCTCACGGTTTCGGTAGCAAACGTGAAGCAGCGGTCAGCGGCTGGTGAGCTCCCACTCCTCGACCGTGTTGTCCCAGGGCTGGGACGAATGCATCGTCCACTGACGCACCAGTTGCAGGCGGACGCGGAGCACGCAGGAATAGGGCGCGGTCGGGATTCCGGCGGCGGCGAGCTCACTGGTCGCGTCCTGGTCGATGCTCGCCGAACCCTCGGCCGACCACCAGCCGTCCGCCACCGGACCAGCCAGAGTGACTGCAGGATCGGACGAGATGTCGGTCACTTTGCGGGCGGAGGCTGCGGTGAAGATGGTCACCTCAGCATCGTCGGCGCCGTGGAAAACGGTGACCGGACGGGACCGCAGCCGGCCGTCGACGGCACGCGTGGTGAGCATGCAGACCGAACCAGCTGGTGGCCGAACGATCATCCACGTCTCCTTGTCAATCGCTTGCTGGGATGCAGGGGACTCGCGTCCGCTGCTCACGAG
This sequence comes from Actinomycetes bacterium, assembly GCA_029778515.1. Next base: position 5,368 of record JAKOQD010000086.1, on the reverse strand, counting down.
GCTAATCTCCCACCATTTCGGCGACAGCGGTCCCACTACGTGAAACAGGGTGTCGTAGTGGACGGCATTACCTTAGCCACGCGCCTGGCGAGCTGATCTGCGCTCTGGATCTGTGACATTGGGCGAAGCCAGTCACCGGACGCGATTCTGGCGTGCGGGCCTGTGTGTGGGTGTACGCGTACCGGCTGGCAGGCTGGCTCAAGCATTGACACCTATGGTTACGTAACCGTAAGTTAGATGAACCAAGGAGCGTCAGCCACCAGGAGAGCCCGTTGACCGAGCCCGCGAGCAACACCCATTCCGCGAGCCCAAACCGTCGGGCCGAGGCGAGCAGCGGAGATCCCGCCACCAGCCTCGGCCCGGACGGGCTCAACCCCGCAATGGTTGGCGGCGACGTGCCGATCCAGCTGCTCGATCCGTCCGGACGCCGCGTCGAGCACCCCGACTTCGCATTCACCGGCACCGATGAAGAGGTCGCTGGCTATCTGCGCGACATGGTGCTGGCCAGGCGGATCGACACCGAGGCCACCGCGCTGCAGCGCAAGGGCGAGCTCGGGCTCTGGCCGCCGATGCTTGGTCAGGAGGCGGCCCAGGTCGGCTCGGCCCGCGCGACCAGGGCACCCGACGAGATCCTTCCTTCCTACCGCGAGCATGGCGTGGCCTGGTGCGTCGGCATCGATCCGCTCGAACTGCTCGGCACCTTCCGAGGCACGGCGATGGTCGATTGGGATTCGGCTGACAAGCGCTTTCACCTCTACTCGTTCGTGATCGGCACCCAGACCCTGCACGCCGTCGGCATGGCCATGGCCATGCAGCGGGACGGGCTCGTGGGCAACCAAGACCCGGCCGACGACGGCGCTGCAGTGGTCTACTTCGGCGACGGTGCCACCAGCCAGGGCGACGTGAACGAGGCCTTCATCTTCGCCGCCTCGTATGCCGCGCCGGTGGTCTTCTTCTGCCAGAACAACCAGTGGGCGATCTCGGAGCCGATCAAGCTGCAGTCGAAGATCCCGCTGTACCGGCGAGCTTCCGGCTTCGGGTTCCCCGGCGTCCGGGTGGACGGCAACGATGTCCTCGCAGTCAAGGCGGTCACCGACTGGGCCTTGGACCGCGCCCGTCGAGGCGAGGGCCCGACGCTGATCGAGGCCTACACGTATCGCATGGGCGCGCACACCACGTCCGACGACCCCACCAAGTACCGGCTCGCCGCCGAGCTCGACGAGTGGCGCGCCAAGGACCCGCTCGCGCGCGTGCAGGCCTACCTGCTCGCGTCCGGGGCGATCGACCAGGCTTGGCTGGACGCGCTCGCCGCGGAATCGGACGCCCTCGCCGAGCGGCTGCGCGCCGGCTGCGTGTCGTTGCCCGAACCCCAGCTAGCCGAGATGTGGGGACGCGTCTACGCCGACACCCCCGACCTGCTGCACCGACAGCGCGAGGAGTACCTCGCGTACGAGGAGTCGTTCTCCGATGGCGTGGGTTCAGGGGGCGTGCGATGACCAACATGACCATGGCCAAGGCGCTGAACGCGGGCCTGCGCCGCGCGCTGGGCGCCGATCCGAAGGTGCTTCTGGCCGGTGAGGACATCGGCAAGCTCGGCGGCGTCTTCCGGGTGACCGAGGGCCTCCAGGCCGAGTTCGGACGCGACCGCGTGGTCGACTCCCCGCTGGCCGAGTCGGGCATCGTCGGCACTGCGGTCGGGATGGCGCTGCGCGGCTACCGGCCGGTGGTGGAGATCCAGTTCGACGGCTTCGTCTATCCGGCGTTCGACCAGATTGTCTCGCAGGTGTCGCGGCTGCGCTTCCGCTCGCACGGACGCCTGAGCGTCCCGATGGTCGTCCGGATTCCGTATGGCGGTGGCATCGGCGCGATCGAGCACCACTCCGAATCGCCGGAGGCCTACTTCGCGCACACACCCGGGCTTAAGGTCGTGACGCCGTCCAACCCGTCCGACGCCTACTGGATGATCCAGCAGGCGATCGCAGCCGATGATCCGGTGATCTTCTTCGAGCCCAAGCGCCGCTACCACGAGAAGGGCGAGGTCGACCCGGACGGCGAATCAGCCCCGCCGTCGCTCTACCAGGCGCGAGTGGTCAAGCCGGGCGCGGACGCGACCCTGCTCAGCTACGGCCCGATGGTGCGCACCTGTGTGGAGGCCGCCGTCGCCGCTGCCGATGAGGGCCGCAACCTTGAAGTGGTGGACCTGCGCTCGCTCTCGCCGCTGGACGATGCGACGATCTTCGACTCGGTAAGGCGGACGGGACGCGCGATCGTCGTCCACGAAGCCGTCGGCACGTTGGGGCTCGGCGCCGAACTGGCCGCCCGGATTCAGGCCGAATGCTTCTACGATCTGCAGGCTCCCGTGCTACGTGTGACCGGCTATGACCTTCCCTATCCGCCCAGCCGGGTCGAAGATGGCTACCTGCCCGATCTCGATCGGGTGTTGGACGCGGTCGACCGTTCGCTGGCCTACTAAGGAAGCTGTGATGCGCGAGTTCAAACTGCCCGACCCCGGTGAGGGCCTGCTCGAGGCTGAGATCGTGTCCTGGAAGGTCGCGGTCGGCGACACGGTGGCCGTGAACGACATCCTGCTGGAGATCGAGACCGCCAAATCGCTGGTCGAACTGCCTTCGCCGCACGCGGGCGTGGTGTCGGCGATCCTGGTCGCCGAGGGCGACACCGTCGAGGTGGGGACGCCGATCATCCGCATTGGCGATGCCGGCGAGGCTCAGGAATCGTCCCAGCCCACCGTCATCCCGGCGTCCCAGCCCAACGTCATCCCGGCGCAGGCCGGGATCTCCGAAGCCACGCCAACCACCGAAACCGCCGCGGTCACCGGCAACATCCAGGACGAACTCGGCGAAGTGCCGGTTGCTGCCACCGATAAGCCCACCGAACCACCCGCCCAGTCCGGCGCTATGCTGGTCGGCTACGGGGTCAAGCCGGGAGCGGTCGCCCGCCGTCCGCGCAAGGGGCCGGGCGTGGTCGCCGTGCCGGAGACCGACCAGGTGCAAGAGTCGTACGACACTGCGAACCCGGTTTCGCGCCGCGTGGACGAAGTCACGCCGACCAGCCGGGTGAGCGCGCAGCCGTCCGGGGCGCACCTGCCGCCGCCAGGACGTCCGCCGGCCGCGACCCCACCGGACGGCCCGCCGCGCGCCAAGCCGCCGGTGCGCCGGATCGCGCGCGACCTGGGTATCGACCTGAACGGCATTGAGGGCACCGGTCCGGGTGGCACGATCACGGCTGAGGACGTGGTGGCTGCGGCCGGCGGACCGTCCGCCGATCGTCGGGTGCCGCTGCGCGGCGTCCAGCGCCAGATGTTCCGCACGATGACCGAGTCGCTCAAGGTGCCGCAAGCGACCGCGATGGTCGAGGCCGACGTGACCGGCACGATGGAACTGCTGGAGACCCTGAAGTCACGCCGCGAGTTCACCGGACTACGGGTTTCACCGCTCCTGGTGTTCGCGAAGGCGGCCTGCATGGCGATCGCGCGCAACCCGTCCATCAACTCCGGCTACGACGAGGCGACCGATGAGATCGTGCTGCACGGCGCGGTCAACCTCGGCATCGCTGCCGCGACTCCGCGCGGTCTGGTGGTGCCGAACATCAAGGGCGCTGACCGGATGAACCTGCTCGAGCTTGCGCAGGCGTTGAATCAGATGGTCGCGGTGGCCAAGGAGGGACGCGTCCAGCCCGGCGACCTCGCGTCCGGCACGTTCACGATCACGAACGTCGGTGTCTTCGGGGTGGACGGCGGTACGCCGATCCTCAACGAGGGCGAGGCCGCGATCATGTGCCTGGGCACAGTGCGGCGAAAGCCGTGGGTGGTCGGCACGGGCGACGAGGAGCGGATCGTGCCGCGCTCGGTCTGCATGGTTTCGCTCACTTTCGACCATCGACTGGTGGACGGCGAGGCCGCCTCGAAGTTCCTGGCCGACGTCGCCACGATCATGGCCGAGCCCGGGCTGTCGCTGTTGTTCTAGAGTTCAGGCGTGTCCACTCGTAGCGAGGTTCTGGTCAGCATCAGCGAACTCCCGGACGCGATGCGTGCCGGCGCTCAGTTGCTGGACGTGCGGTGGCGTTTGGGCGAGCCCCACGACGCGGGCTACCAGCGCTTCCTGGACGGACACCTGCCCGGTGCCCGGTTCCTCGACCTGGAGGCTGTGCTGACCGGACCGCTCACCGACCCGCTGCTCGGCCGACATCCCTTGCCGGACGCGGATCAGCTGGCGGCCGGGTTGGGGGCACTCGGGATCGAGCCGGAGCTGCCGGTCGTGGTCTACGACGAGCCCGGATCGTTTGCCGCCGGTCGCGCGTGGTGGGTGCTGCGCTGGGCTGGTTTGTCGGTGCGGGTGCTCGACGGCGGCGTGAAGGCCTGGACGGCCGCCGGGGGCGAGTTGGTCAGCGGCGCGGCGCCTGCGGTGGAACCCACCCAACTGCGGCTGACCGTTGGGCACCTGCCCACGCTGACCGCGGATGAGGTGGCCGCTTTCGACGGCGTGCTGATCGACGTCCGCGCTCCCGAGCGGTTCCGCGGCGAGGTGGAGCCGATCGACCCGAAACCCGGTCACATCCCTGGTGCGATCAATCGTCCCGTGGGCCTGCTCTGGGACGCCAATGGACTGTTGCCGTCCGACGATGAACTACGAAAGCTAACCCACCCTGAGCCCGTCGACGGGTCTGAACCCACCCTCCGTCATCCCGGCGGAGGCCGGGATCTACCAACTGGCAACCGAATCGCCGTCTATTGCGGTTCCGGAGTCTCCGCAGCCCAGACGATGCTGGCGTTGGCCGCTCTTGGCATCGAGGCGGCGCTATACCCGCCGTCCTGGTCGGGATGGTCGGCCGACCCGGAGCGTCCGATCGCGACCGGGGAGTAACCGATGCTCGCGCCGCCCACGCTCGCCACCACCCGGCTCGACCAAATCCAGGCGAATCTGTCCGCGATTCGCGGACGGGTCGGCGATCGCCAGGTGCTGGTGGCGGTCAAGGCGAACGCCTATGGGCACGGCGCGGTGGCCGTCAGCCAGATGATCGAAGCCACTGGCGCGGCCGACTGGCTGGGAGTGGCGACCGTCGCTGAAGCGCTCGAGCTGCGCGCGTCCGACATTGAACTACCGATTCTCAAGCTGTCGGTGGCGCGCGGTCCCGAAGTCGAGGCTGCGGTGGCGGCCGGTGTGGCGCTCTGCGTGGTGGACGCGGCATCCATCGTCGAGGCTGCGGACGCCGCCGTCCGCCAAGGCGTGGTGGCCGAGTTGCACCTCAAGATCGACACGGGCATGCGCCGAATCGGCGCCGAACCATTGGACGCCGTCCGCTTGGCCGAGATGGTGGACGCGACCTCCGGCGTCCGCTTGGGTGGGCTGTT
>JAKOQD010000085.1 GCA_029778515.1 Actinomycetes bacterium | reverse complement strand
CGGCCATGCCCGTCGCAGCCAGGAAGCCGGGCGCGGACTTGCGGATGTACCACGGGCCTACGAGTTCGGCCCGGTGTTCTCCCACGAGCAGGTCGAGGGTCGCGTCGGGGGCGTCGTGGAACGCCTGCCGCAGATCGGTCAGCGAACCCATGTCGATGCTCATGGTCAATTGAACCGCAGCCGCCAGGCCGCGGGGTGCGTTCTGTCGCGTTGTTGGTCTCGCTGTCGCGTTGTTGGGATTCCTCGTCGGCGTGTCGCCCAACAACGCCACAGTCAAACCAACATCGCAACAAAACCCCTAGCTGCGGATCGGTTCAAAGGGCCACGTCGTACAGGTGATGGCGTAGGTCGTGCAGCATGTACCGGCCGAGCGTGTCCAGCGTGAACACCGAGCCGTTGCTGCGCCGGCCTTGTCTGCTCCAGTCACTGACCCTCGCCCACACTGCGGCATTGCCTCGCGCAGCATCAGTGATCTCCGCAGCCACGACGCCCGGGTCCTGCTCCCAGTAGCGCTGCTCCAGCGCGGTGGCGTCCTGATCCCAATTGCCGAACAGCGGGTCGTCCTCGCGCTGCATCAACTCGGCGCGCTCGGCGAACAGCACGAGTACGTCACGGACGTGGCAGCCGTACTCGAGGGGAGACCATACCCGCGGCGCCGGCCGGACGGCCGCATCCGGCCTCGCGAGCACCTCACCCCACGGGGCGGCCGCGGCTTCGACCAGCGCTGGCAGCTCGGTGATCTCGACTTCGGCCGCGACAAAGCCGCACTCGGGGCAGGGCCGTTCGAGGACGAACGTCCAGTCCTTGTCGTCGGGCTGCGGTACCTCAGGACTCACTGCGCCAGCGTAAGCCCTCAGACCGGCAACGCCCTGGGATCGCCGGCGTGGGAGGCAACATGCGTACCCTGGCCAGCGATCGCCACGGACACTGTTTCGCCGGCGTCGGCCGTCATCGGCGCGAAACCCACGAGCGCGGAACCGTTGTACAGCTGCACTACATGACGACCCGGTCGGGCGCCGGTGTTCGTGACCTCGACGCGGACACCCTCCGGCTCGCGTACCGCCGAGCGCAGCTCAAACGTGGTGTACCCCAGCCCGAACCCGAACGGATAGGCCGCAGCAACACCGTCGTGGTCGAGT
>JAKOQD010000084.1 GCA_029778515.1 Actinomycetes bacterium | reverse complement strand
CTACCTCTACGAGCCGGACGCGCCCACCGTCATCGACGAGCTGCTGACGCGCTACATCGAAGCCCTGGTCTACCAGGCGGTGGCCGACAACATGGCCTCGGAGCAGTCGGCGCGCATGGTCGCGATGAAGGCCGCGACCGACAACGCCGGCAACCTGATCGCCGAACTGAAGCTGATCTACAACAAGACCCGCCAGGCCGCGATCACCAAGGAACTCTCCGAGATCGTCGGCGGCGCGGCCGCGGTCTGATCACGCACACGAATACCGATTGAAGGAAAGACAAATGGCCAACACTCAAGCCCAGGGCAAGATCGTCCAGTGCATCGGCGCGGTCGTGGACGTGGAGTTCGCGCGCGACCAGATGCCGCGCGTGTACGACGCGCTGAAACTCGAAGGTTCGGCGCTGACGCTGGAAGTGCAGCAGCAGCTCGGCGACGGCGTGGTGCGCACCATCGCCCTCGGTTCGTCCGACGGCCTGCGCCGCGGCCTGATGGTCACCAACACCGGCGCCAACATCACCGTGCCGGTGGGCAAGGCGACGCTCGGTCGCATCATGGACGTGCTCGGCAACCCGATCGACGAGCGCGGCCCGGTCGACCAGACCCTGACCGCCCCGATCCACCGCAAGGCCCCGGCCTACGACGAGCTGAGCCCCTCGCAGGAACTGCTCGAGACCGGCATCAAGGTGATCGACCTGATCTGCCCGTTCGCCAAGGGCGGCAAGGTGGGTCTGTTCGGCGGCGCCGGCGTCGGCAAGACCGTGAACATGATGGAGCTCATCAACAACATCGCCAAGGCGCACTCGGGCCTGTCGGTGTTCGCCGGCGTGGGTGAGCGCACCCGCGAAGGCAACGACTTCTATCACGAGATGAGCGACTCCAAGGTCGTCGTGCAGGAGGACCTGAGCCAGTCCAAGGTGGCCATGGTCTACGGCCAGATGAACGAGCCGCCGGGCAACCGCCTGCGCGTCGCGCTGACCGGCCTGACGATCGCCGAATCGTTCCGTGACGAAGGCAAGGACGTGCTGTTCTTCGTCGACAATATCTACCGCTACACGCTGGCCGGCACGGAAGTGTCCGCGCTGCTGGGCCGCATGCCTTCCGCCGTGGGCTACCAGCCGACGCTGGCCGAGGAAATGGGCCGCCTGCAGGAGCGCATCACGTCGACCAAGGTCGGCTCGATCACCTCGATCCAGGCCGTCTACGTGCCTGCGGACGACCTGACCGACCCGTCGCCGGCGACCACCTTCGCCCACCTGGACGCCACCGTGGTGCTGTCGCGCGACATCGCCTCGCTGGGCATCTATCCCGCGGTGGACCCGCTGGACTCGACCAGCCGCCAGATCGACCCGAACGTGGTCGGCGAGGATCACTACACGACCACCCGTGCCGTGCAGGCCACGCTGCAGCGCTACAAGGAACTGCGCGACATCATCGCGATCCTGGGCATGGACGAGCTCT
>JAKOQD010000083.1 GCA_029778515.1 Actinomycetes bacterium | reverse complement strand
GCCAGGGCTACCCGCCAGGCGCGGCCGAGCGCTTTGATCTCGTGGTGCCGGTCGAGCTGGTCGCGACTGAAGTTGAGCAGTACCAGCAGTTCGGGACGGGCCTTGGCGATCATGTCCGAGACCACGCGTTCGTCGGTCTCCAGCACCGCGATATCGGCCCTACGTCGCTGGCTGAGCGCGGACGCGATGCCGTAGTGCAGGTTGGCGCCGTCGGCGTTGGTGACCAGCCGGTCTGCGTCCGCGCCCAGGCCAGCACGGACGGCCGCCGCGAGCAGGTGCGTGGTGGTGGTCTTGCCGTTGGTGCCGGAGACGGCGAGCACCCGGCGTCCCTGAAGAAGTTGGGCAAAGGCGTCCGGGGCGAGCCGGGTGAGAATCTGTCCGCGGATCGAGGCCCCCGAGCCCTTACCGGCGAGCCGGGACGCGAGCGCTACTGCGTCGCCGACGCGGGTGGCCGTCCACAGCCGGACGCGGTCGCCCCGCGGCAGGGACGCTGGCGTGGCGGGCGTGGTCAGCTCGGCAGGCATGACCCCCATTGTGCCGTGCGGCACTGACCACGTCAGTTTCGCGGTTCCACCAGGCGATAATCGGGCTGCTTCGGGACGCGTCCGGCGCCAGAGCTCGTGCGGCGTACCCGGCGGCCAAGCCAGGGCAGCAGGTGGTCGCGCGCCCAGACATAGTTCCAATCGAAGCGTTCGCGACGGCTCAGGACGGGTGCCGGCGGTAGCGGCGTCGCCCAATCGGGATCGTCCGGGGCGAGGCCGAGCGCGGCGAGGGCGGCCTGCGCCATCCGCTCGTGGCCCGCTCCGTTCAGGTGCAGGCGATCGTCGTCCCACATCCGCCAGTCGCGCAGGCTGGCCAGGCTCCAGCCGTCGATGATGTGCGCGCCGTGCCGGCGGGCGATGCTGGTGAGGTTCAGGTTGAAGATCGCCGCGCGGTTGCGGGTGAGGCCGATGATGGGGGAGTCCTTGGCGTCCACGCCCAGCCCGATCAGCACGTCCGCACCGGCTTCGCGGAAGCGGACGACCGCGGTCTCCATGGCCGCGGACATCTCGTCCGGGTCGGCGCCGAAGCGCAGCAGGTCGTTGCCGCCGCCCCACAGCGAGACCAGGTCGGGCTTCAGGGCCAGCGCGGGCTCCACCTGCTCGTCGAGGATCGGACGCAGAAGGCGTCCGCGGATGGCAAGGTTGGCGTAGTTGATGCCGGTGCCGGCGCGATCGGCGAGATGTTGTACGAAGCGATCGGCCCAGCCGGCCGGCCGTCCGGATTCGTCGAAGTCCTGCAGACCTTCAGTGTTGGAGTCGCCGAGTGCGACGAATGAGCGCCAGGGGATGGGTTCGGCCACGGTGCGTCCTTCAATTCGAGGAGATTTCTGAGACTAGCTCGCCGGGCCTTGCTCGGACGCACCGTCTTGAGGCACCAAGGTCGTTCGGCATCCTTGGATCGCTCAGGCGCACTGCGGACGGCCGCCCGCCTGGTAGCTGAGGGCGACGATGCCGGTGCTGGGGCCGAGCTGTTCCGCTGGACACTCGACCCCTCTGCTGCCTCCGAGGCGGTCGCGATCCTGAACTCCCACCCGGACGCGGCGATGGGGTGGTACGACTCCCTGGCAGCGATGATCGACGCCGACCCCACAACCCGCGACAGCATCTGGCAAGGCGTCTCCCTCGCCCTCTCGGCGCTTGCCGACCCACGCGTGCTCGACTCGGTGTCACCTGGCCCGCACGAGCAGTTCGACCCCGAAACCCTCCTCACCGAGCAGGGCACCCTCCACCTGCTCGCCACCGGGGCAGGTGCGGGTGCCTCCGCGTCGTTGGTTGCGGCGTTCGTCGAAGACCTCATCGAGACAGCGCGCAGGCTCGCCGCACGCTCGCCCGGAGCCAGCTTGATCCGCCGCTGCTGCTCGCGCTCGATGAGATTGGGAACCTCGCGCCCTTGCCGTCGCTCCCGACGCTCATGGCTGAAGGCGGCGGCACCGGCATCACGACCATGCCCGTGTTGCAGTCGCCCGCTCAAGCCCGCGACCGGTGGAGCGAGCATCAGGCCGGCGCGATCTGGGACGCCAGCATCGTGAAGATCATCCTCGGCGGCGCATCCACGTCGGCGTGCGCGACGACTTCGGGCGCGAGGCACGCACCGTCGAGATCGACGAAGAGCGTGCGCGGCTGGTCAGGTGGGCGTTCCAGGTGTTCGCCTCCGGCGACTGGACCACGAGCCAACTTCATCAGGAGTTGGTGGCGCTTGGGCTGACGACAGCCGCGACGCCGCGGCGACCTTCTCGGCCCATCGCCAAGTCATCGGTGCACCGGATGCTGACGAACCCGTACTACAAGGGAAGCGTCCGGTTCCAAGGCGTCACCTACGCCGGAGCACACGAGGCGATCGTCCCCAACGAGGTGTGGGACCAGGTACAGACCGTGCTCGGTACACACCGATCCGCCGCTGACGCAACCCAGGTACGCGAGCACTACTTGAAGGGCACGGTGTTCTGCGGGCAGTGCGGCTCGCGACTGATCGTGTGCAACGCGAAGAGCACCCAAGGCACGATCTACCCCTACTTCGTGTGCGCGAGCCGGCACGGAGCCAGAGGCGACTGCACCCGACAGGCGATGCTGATCGAGCAGGTTGAACGACTCATCGAACGCTTCTGCGCCAAGGTGCAGATCGACCCGGAAACGATCGAGGCGGTCTCGGCGAGGATCCATGCCCGGTTCGACGAGATGCTGGCCGAAGGAGCCGCCGAACTCGCCGACCTCGCGTATCGGAGGACCGAGCTCGGAGTCGAGCAACACAAGCTGCTCCAGGCTCACTACGCAGGGGCGATCCCGCTCGACCTGCTCAAGCGAGAACAGGACCGGATCACCCGCGTCGCTGGAGACCATCGAGTACCGGATCACCGCGCACCACGGCCACTGCGCCGACGCGAGAGAGAACCTCGACGACTCACTGAAGTTGCTGTCCAATGCCGCCGACATCTACGAGCACGCCGACGATGCGAATCGTCGGCTACTCAACCAGGCGCTGTTCAAGACGATCTACATCGACGAGGACAACGACGTGCGCGTCGGCTACCGCAACCCGTACGACGGGCTGAGCATCCCCGGCCTCCATGCCGACGCGCTGAGCTGGGCCGCCGAGGCAAAATGGGCCAGGCTGACCCCGCAACCAAGGGCGGACCCTTGGTCGCGAGTTCAAACCTGACCCGTTTGGGGTGAGTAACGGGACTCGATCCAGATACTCGCAGAAGTGACGAGTAACGGGATACCCCCTTGTAAGAGCCGTGCTGACTAGGCCGTACGCCTCACCATACGCGCCCCGTTACTTGGGCAGAAGTGGGCAGACGTGGGCGCTGATGGGCTGCTATATTGCACGTATGTTGCACGAACAGCGGGAGCGGCGAGGCTTCGGACGCCTGCGGCAGCTGCCGTCGAAGCGCTGGCAGGCGGCCTACACCGGCCCGGACACCCAGCTTCACAGCCCGCCCTCGACGTTCATGAGCAAGGACGACGCCGTGGCCTGGCTGGCCGCCGAACGCAAGCTGATCGACCTCGACGTGTGGACGCCGCCGAGCGAGCGGCGAGCGGTCCGCAGGGCCGTGGGGCAGAGTTTCAGGGACTTCGCCGACGAGTGGCTGGCCAGCCGCAAGACGGCCAAGGGCGAGCCGCTCAAAGCGCGGACGGTCGCCGATTACCGGCGCTACCTCGACGGACACATCCTCCCGACGCTGGGGAGCCTGCCGCTGCGGCAGCTCACCCCGACCCGGGTTCAGGAGTGGTACGACGACCTTGACGCCGAGACGCCCACCCAGCGCGCGCACGTCTACCAGCTGCTGCGGGCGATCACCACGACCGCCACCGATAAGAAGCTGATTCCGACCAACCCGTGCAAGATCCCGGGCGCCGGGCGCGCCCAGCGGGCCAGGAAGATCACGCCGGCGACCCCTGCCGAGCTGGCTGCGATCGCCGCGAACATGCCCAAGCGGCTCCAGCTGGCCGTCCTGCTGGGCGGCTGGTGCGCACTTCGGTACGGCGAGATCGCCGAACTCCGACGTCGAGACATCGACCTGAAGCGGGGGACCATCACCGTGGCCCGCGGCGTGACCTGGCCCAGCGTCCGGGATCCGGAGACCGGCAAGCTGGTCTCCAAGGCCGTCGTGGGGACTCCCAAGAGTGAGGCCGGCCTTCGCGAGGTGCATATTCCGCCGCACATCCTCCCGGCTGTGGAGGCACATCTGGCCGAGCACACCGACCGCGGCCGGGACGCGATGCTGTTCGCCTCGTCCACCGGAAACCACATCCACCCGCGCGCGTTCGGCTGGCAGTACCACCAGGCAAGGGTGAAGGCCGGACGGCCCGACCTGCGATTCCACGACCTGCGCCACACCGGCGCCGTCCTGGCTGCCCAGACCGGCGCCACCCTCGCCGAACTCATGGGCAGGCTCGGCCACTCGACATCCAGCGCCGCCATGCGCTACCAGCACGCGGCAGCCGACCGCGACAAGGCGATCGCTGAGGCGCTGTCGAGACTGGCGGAAGCCTGACCGACTCTTCATCCGGCATAGAAGGCCGGCTCGTCCCTTCAACCGCTTCCAAGCGCTTCGCCGTCCCACTCGGCTAGGGACCAGGTTCTTCCCCTGAGCCGCGGCGTCCGTGTCTACGCCGAAGGCGTGGCCGCCGATGCTCTTGGCGCGTACGCGAGCGTGGTGGACGCGCCTGAGCAGGCCGACGTCGCGATCCTGCGGCTGAAAGCGCCCTACGAGCCGCGAAACAACGGGTTCGAGGCGTTCTTCCACGCGGGATCCCTCGAATTCACGGCGGAGCAGCTTGAGCGGATCGGGACGATCGTCGCCGCCGCGCCAACAGTGATCGACCCTACCTGGAGCGACCCGCCGTGCTCGGTGGGCTTGATAAGTCCGCGGCCGCCGTCATCGCCAACTACGGCGCGCCTGCGATGCGGCGGTGCTCCGGGTGCTATTCGGCGAGCGCGAGCCGCTCGGCTCGCTGCCCTTCGATCTGCCCGGATCCATGGACGCGGTGATCGCCAGCCGCAGCGACGTTCCGTTCGACACGGCCGAGCCCACCTTCCGGTTCGGCCACGCCCTGCGCTACTGATTTCTTGTCAAGGGGGTATGGCGTGGTGGCGTCCTCCGTGGTCGGGGGGACGCCGCCGCTGTTGTTCACGGGGCTGGTGGCCTGTCGGCGTGGTCGTCGACGCGGTGGTCAGACTGATATGCGGGTTGGATACCGCCTGACGGGTTGTTCGGCTGGGGCGTTGCCGCTGGTCTGAGGTCGAAACCCCGGTTGTGGGGTTCGCAGTAGAAGCGCGGGTCACTCCGATACGCGTGCCCTTCCGGCGTTCGCGAACGTTTGTGTTCCCGGCTACATGGTGGCCAGGGCCCAGCACCAGCCGGCCAGCTCGCGGGCGATCGCGACGTTGGCGGCCGTTTGTGGCGGGCGTCGAAGTGGAGCCAAACGCTGGTGGAGGCGTTTGTTGCCTGCGTGCTGCGGTGAAGATGACGTCTTCGAAGCAGGTGTCGAACGCGGCCTGGGTGCCGTATTGGTCGAACCGGATGCCACGCAGCCACCGCTGGTGGTCAGGGGTCCAGGCGGGTCCGCCGTTGTACACGTGCCCGTGCCGGATCAGCAGCTTCCCGAGCCGAGGCACTCATCGGACGGCTCGGTCTGTCGGTGAGCGGCGTGCCTTGCGCTGCACGAGCTTCCGATGGCCGCTCCGGCGCTCCTCCGAGACCGGCCAGTGGGGCCTGCCGAACCTGGGCACGGCGACCACAGCCGTGACGACCGGTCCGATCCGCCCGGTTGCCGCTCCTGCCTCCTCAGCTAGGGACGGGTTCGAGCGTCGTGGTGAGACCGTGCTGCTGGGCGGATCCGAGGGAGCGCAGGAGCGGCCGGTAGTGCGCTGACACGGCCTCTCGATAGGCGTCCAGGTTCCCGCTCAGCGCGGCGCTCAGCATGGCTCGGTGCGCCAGCGCGGTGTCGACCGCGTCACGCGTACTGGGGACGCCGAGGCGTGGGGCCACGATCGTATGCACGTCCCAGAAGGCGGCGACGAGCTGGCCGTAGATTTCGTTGCCGAGCCGCGCAGCCAGCGACAGGTGGAAGGCCCGATCGGCGGCGGCGAACAACTCGTTCCGCTCGGCGGCAGACGTCATCTCGTCGCACAGTGAGGTGAGTTCGGGTTCGTTGCCTCCGGCGAGACGTTCGACCACTCCTGGCGCGAGGGCGAGGTCGAGGGCAACGCGCACTTCGACGACCTGCCGCAGGACCTCGAAGTCGTCTCTACGAGGCGGCCCGGATCGACGGCGCCAACGGCTGGCAGATCACCACGAAGATCAAGATCCCGTTGATTCGAGGCGCCGCGTTGCTGGCGGTCCTGCTGTCGATCATCGGCACGATCCAGCTGTTCAACGAACCGGCGGTGATGCGCACCATTGCGTCCTGGATGGGCCACGACTACACCCCGATGATGATGGCCTACAACACCATGATGGGAGCGATCACTCCGAGCGGCGCCGGGCCGCCGTCGGCCATTTCGATCCTGATGGCGCTGGTGGCCGGTGTCCTCGCCGTCCTCTACGCCCTCGTCCAGCGAAAGGCGGACTGAGCACCGTGGCCAAGCCAACTCTCGCCACCACTCCCCGCGGTCAGGAGTTCCGTCCCTCGGTGGGAGGGCTGCCGCCCCGGGCCTACGCACCGTCCACCATGGCCCGGAACCTCACGCTGATCCTGCTCGTCGCGGTCGGGGTCTACTTCCTGATGCCGATCATGTGGATGATCATCGCCTCATCCAAGTCGAACCGGGACCTGCTCGCCACCTTCGGGTTCTGGTTCGCCGAGTTGAACTGGGACGCCAACTGGACGTCCCTGATGAGCTGGACCCAGAACCTCTTCCCGCGCTGGGTACTGAACTCGATGTTCTACTCCACGGTGGCGGCCGCCGTCGGCACCCTGATCTCGGTGGCCTGCGGCTACGCGATCGCCAAGTTCGCCTTCCCGGGCCGTCGTGCGCTGCTGGTGGTCATCATGACCGGCCTGCTTATGCCGATCGCGCTGCTGACCGTACCGCTGTACCTCGTCTTCCACTCCCTGGGCCTGGTGAACACCGTCTGGGCAATCCTGATCCCGTCGCTGGTCAGCCCCTTCGGGGTCTTCCTGGGCAATGTGTACGCCGACTCATCGGTACCCACCGAGATGATCGAAGCCGCCCGGATCGACGGGGCGGGCGAGTTCCGGATCTTCTTCACGATGGTGCTGCGGCTGCTGGCGCCGGCGATGGTGACGATCTTCCTGTTCATCTTCGTGGCCACCTGGAACAACTTCCTGTTGCCCCTGCTGATGATCTCCTCCCCGGAACTCAAGCCGGTCACCCTCGGCCTGTACGGGATGATGAGCTACTTCAGCCCCGACAAGGGCGCAGTCATGCTGGGTGCGCTGCTGGGCGTCGTTCCGCTGGTGCTGCTGTTCCTCTTCCTGCAGCGGTACTGGCAGTCGGGACTGGCCGCCGGCGCAGTGAAGGGGTGATCCGTCGCCGCTTCGTGGGCTTTGGGTATCCGTGAAGGAGATGGTTGATGACTGAGCGGCGCCTTCCACAGACTGGCCGCCGTGGACGAGATCGCCTGGTCGGCGGTACCGGGAACTCCGGGACCCAGTTCGCCGGAGTTCCGCGAGTGCGTTGCCGGGTGGTCGCAGACCCAGGACGACCTCTTCACTGCGCTCAGGGTCGACGCCGTTGGCGTAGCTGATCAGCGGCGGGTGAGCAGGTCGTTGACCGTGAGCCAATCCTCGATCGCTGCTGTCGCGTCCGCCACGGCCTCTCCCTGGACGGCGAGGCCGTCCCGGACGACGCTGTCCGGCAGCGCGTTGCGGTAGTCCTCGTCGATCCCGCTCATACCGCTGACGGCGTAGGTGACGAACGGGAGGACCGTCTTGTCCTTGAGGTCGACGCTCTCGATGAAGGTGGACATGATCATCGGGGCGCGGCTGCCCCAGACGGGGCTGCCGATCAGCACGGTGTCGTAGCCGCTGAGGTCGGGGAGCGGGTTGGCCATCGCCGGGCGGGCGTTGGCTTGCCGCTCCTGGGTGTTCCGGGTGACGGTGGGGTCGTAGGCCTCAGGGTAGGGGTCGGCGGCCTCGATCTCATAGACCTCGCAGTCGATCCGGTCGGCGATCAGGCCGGCGAGGGCAGCGGTGTTGCCGATGTCGAGGTTGCGGCGATCGCCGTAGTAGTAGTTCTCGCCGGCTCGGGAGAAGTAGACCAGCAGCGTGCGTCCCGCGCCGTTGGCTGGCGCGTCGGGGCTGGGTGGCGGCGCGGTGGGCGCGCCCGGTTGGGGCTCTGGTCCGGTGACGCAGGCGGCCTTCAGGGCGTCTTCGACGAGTTCGGTGCGCATGTGGTCGGCGATCGCCCAGCCGGCGAGTTTCCGGGAGAAGCAGTCGATCACGGTGGCCAGGTACAGGTTGCGGCCCTCGGGCAGCGGCAGGCAGGTAATGTCACCGACGTAGCGCTGGTTCGGCGCCTGGGCGGTGAAGTCGCGCTTGAGCAGGTCGGGATACTTCTGGTCGGCCGGCTCGGGCAGCGTGGTCCGGACCCGGCGGCGCAGCCGGATCCCGGCCAGATCGTGGGCCTTCATCACCCGGGCGACCCGCTTGTGGTTCACCCGCTCGCCGTCCGGGACGCCGTCGTTGAGTTCAGCGGTCACCCTGGGTGCCCCACCTGCCCCACTGCGCATGAGCAAGCCGTCAACCCAACCCGTGTTCGAGGTCCGAGGTGTGTTGCTCAACCGAGGCTCCGCAACTGTTGTCGCCCTGGTCGAGGACGCCTACCCCAGGCCGCGGAAACCGAACCGGAAGGTCAGCTCGTGCGCAACGGGCAGCCGATACTCCGGATGCGGCCGGGAGCCCCAGGAGTCGTCGCCGGCCACGCCGCGCCGCATCAGGGCCGGGCGCAACACTGTCCGGTGGATCGGCGGCAGTTCGTTCGGGTGCAGCGCGTTCTCAATCTCGAACGGCGTCCACGGCAGCGCCGAGAACTCCATCCCACCCACGCAATCGAACCGTAGCCCCGCGCCGTCGTCAGCAGTCACCTCGGCCCATCGGACACCGGTGTGGTTGCCCGCCTCCTGCGGACGGACGTAGGGGGTCAGCTGGTCGGCGACCTCGCCCGAGTACACCCCCAGCCGGGCCCCCCGGCGTCGGTCGACGTAGCTCTCTTCCGGTCCCTCGCCGTACCAGCGCAGGTGGTGCAGGTCGGCGTCGGTGGCGAGCAGCAGGCCGAACTCGGGCAACTCGGGTAGACCCTCCCCGGGGCGAACGGTCATCGTCACCCCGACGTGGCCCTCTGCGTCCACCACGTAGGCGAGTTCGCATTCGCTGGACGGGATCGTGGGCAGTGCGTAGGTGAAGCGCGCCTCGACGCTGCCGCCGACGACGCGCACCTTCGGGTCGCCCATCGTCGGCTTCGGGTAGCGGCTGGCCTGCAGCCACTGGCCGTCCGTGAACGGGGCACCCCAGCCGCGCTCGTTCGAGGTGGGCGCGTGCCAGAAGTTCGGCTGCGGGATGCCCCGCAGCAACTCCCGGCCACTCTCGGGCGTCCCCCCGTAGCGGTAGGAGACCAGGCCGCCGTACAGCCGCGAGAACAGCGCGCTGAAGTGGGTTCCGCGGACTCCCACGTTGTGGATTCCCTCGACGAGTTCAGGTGCTCTGGGGGTCTCGACAAGCCCGACCAGCGGCGGGTGCTGGGCCGGTGGCTCGCTGAACACGGCCTGCTCGCTCGCGACGGTGTGACCGACAGGGGCCCAGATCGTGGCGGCGCGAAGCCGGAAGACGACATCAACGGTGACTTCCCCGGGGCCCAGGGGCAACCCGAACGGCAGCGCGTAGGTGCCGGTCACCCCGGGTGCGACGCCGGTCTCGATGACCTGCTCGTGCAGCACCTCGCCCTCGCGGGCCAGGGTGACCACACACTCGTACGCCGCAGAGGAGGTGAACAGCAACCGGTTCTCCACCTCGAAACCCTCGCGGGAGATCGCGATCCGGAACGGCTGGTAGACGTGCCGCACTTCCTGCAGGAACGGCTTGGGGGTGTGGTCGGCGAACAGGATGCCGTTGGCGCTGAAGTCGCCGTCGTGGGGTGCCTCGCCGCAGTCGCCGCCGTAGCCGAAGTACTGCCGTCCGTAGCGGTCGACGAGCCGGATCGCCTGGTCGGCGAAGTCCCAGATGAAGCCACCCTGGAACAGCGGCTCTCGGTAGGCGAGATCGAGGTATCTGTCCACGGCGCCGAACGAGTTGCCCATCGCGTGGGCGTACTCGCACAGGATGAACGGCTTGTCGCGGTGGGTCGCCAGGTAGGCCTCGACCTCGGCGGCGGGGGTGTACATCTGGCTGGTCACGTCGGTGGTCTGGGGGTAGCGGGGGTCCCAGTGGACTCCCTCGTAGTGCACGGGACGGCTGTCGTGCGCGCGGAACCAGTCGGCGACGGCGAGGATGTTCGTGCCCCCGAACGACTCGTTGCCGCACGACCACATCACGATGCTGGGGTGGTTCTTGTCGCGCTCGAGCATGTTGGCCGCGCGGTCCAGCAGTGCGGGTAGCCACTCCGGCTTGTCCCCGGGCACGGCGTCCTCCACCCCGATGCCCTGCCACCGGATCCGGTCCCACAGCCCGTGGCTCTCCAGGTTCATCTCGTCGATGACCATCAGCCCGTAGCGGTCGCACAGCTCGTAGAAGAACGAGTTGTTCGGGTAGTGACTGGTCCGGACGGCGTTGATGTTCGCCGCCTTCATGATCCTCAGGTCGGCCTCGGTCTGCTCGCGGGTCATCACCCGCCCCTGCAACCCGAACTCGTGCCGGTTCACCCCATTGAAGACCACCCGACGGCCGTTCAGCTTCAAGACGCCGTCCTCGATGCCGAACCGGCGGACGCCGACCGGTTGCGGAATGTACTCGACCAACGCATCCGTGTCGTCGAACACCTCGACCACCAACTCGTACAGGTACGGGTCCTCGGTGCTCCACAGTCGCGGTGCGGGGATACGGACGGACCACTCGCCGTCCGCACCGCCGGTGAGGTCACCCACGCCTTCGATCCGGGCGCGGACGTTCCCCGGCCCTGCCAGCGAGACCCGCACGGACACCACGGCCTCAGCGAGGTCCCCCGGCACCGTGCAGCGCACCAGCAGATCCTCGACGTGGACAGAGGGCCGGCGGTACAGCACCACGTCGCGGAACAGGCCGGAGAAGCGGTAGAAGTCCTGGTCCTCGATCCAGGAGCCGGAGCTCCACTTGAACACCTGCGCGGCGAGGGTGTTCTCACCCTCGACCAGGGCGTCGGTGAGGTCGAACTCCGACGGGGTGAACGTGTCGGTGCCGTAGCCGATCCAGGTGCCATTGACCCAGACCGCGAGCGCGCTCTCCGCCCCCTTGAACGATACACTCAGCCGTTCCCCGTCGGTCAGCGGCCGGTCGAGGCTGAACGTCCGCACGTAGCTGGCGACCGGGTTGAAGCGCTGCGGCACCCGGCCCGGCTCGACCGACTCCAGCCCGTCCCAGGGGTACTGCACGTTGACGTATTGCGGACGGTCGTAGCCCTGCAACTGGATGTGCGCCGGAACGGGAATCTCGTCCCAGCCCGAGCAGTCGAAACCGACCGCCTCGAACCCTTCGACAGTCTCGGCAGGGTTCTGGGCGTAGTGGAACTTCCACGTCCCGTTCAGGCACTGCTCGAAAGAGCTCGCCCCCGCCGCCGCCTCGGCGGCGTCGGCGAACCAGCGGTGGTCGGAATGGGCTCCCAGGCGGTTGTCCGACACGTAGGTCGGGTCGGACAACCGGCTGACGTCGAAACTCACTTGATCGCTCCCGTCATGCCCTCGGCGAAGCTGCGCTGCAGGATCAGGAAGATCACCATCGTCGGCAGCGAGGCCAGCAGCACCGCGAGCATCAGTACTCCGTAGTCGGTCACGTAGCCCGCGCGCAGGTTGGAGATGAGCATGGGCATGGTCTGGTAGGTGTTGTTGACGATGATGACTTTCGGCCACAGGAAGTTGTTCCAGGCCGCCATGAAGGTGATCACCGCCGCAGCCGCGTAGGTGGAACGCATGGTGGGCACGTAGATCCGGGCGAAAATGTTCAGCTCGCTGAGACCATCGATGCGGGCAGCCTCGACGATCTCGTGCGGAAAGGAACGGGAGGACTGCCGGAACAACATCACCAGGAACGGCGTGGCGATCGCCGGCAGAATGACCGCGAACGAGGAGTTGATCATCCCGAACTGGGCGAACAGCTGGAACAGCGGAATCATGGTCGCCGCGAACGGGATCATCATCGCCAGCAGCAGCAAGTTCATCAGCCGGTCCTTGCCGCGGGAGTGGAACACCTCGAAGCCGTAGCCGGCGATCGAGCAGACCAGCAGCGCCAAGACGGTGGTGCCCACGGCCTGGATCGTCGAGAACCACATGGCCGAGGCAACGTCCTGCTGACCGACCAGCGCGGTGAAGTTCGCCACCAGGTTGGCGCCCGGCAGCATTCGTGAGCCGAGCACGTCCTGGCTGGTGTTGGTGGCCGAGACGACCATGAAGTACAGCGGACCCACCGACAGCAGGGCGCAGATGGCGAGGAAGAGGTAGCCGGGCACCCGGCGCAGCTTCTTAGTCACGCTTGTCACCAACCTTCATCTGGATCGCGGCCAGGATCGCCACCATGATCAGGATCACGTAGGACAGGGCGGCGCCATAGCCGAAGTTCGGGTTCTTCTGGAACGACAACTCGAACAGGTAGTGCGACATCGACATGGTCGTGTACGCGGGCCCACCCTGGGTGAGGTTCCAGGACTCGTCGAACAGCTGGATGGTGCCGTTCGTGGACAGGATCGCGGTGAGCAGGATCATCGGCCGCAGTTGGGGGACGGTGACGTACCAGAAGGTCTTGAACGGCCCCGCACCGTCGATCTTGGCGGCCTCGAGGGTGGAGTAGTCGAGGTTCTGCATCGCGGCGAGATAGAAGACCATGTTGTAGCCGGTCCATCGCCACAGCAGGCCGAGGATGATCACGATCCTGGCGGTGCCGGTCTGGCCCAGCCAGTTGATCGGCGAGTCGATGAAGTGCAGGCCCATCAGCATGTCGTTGACCAGGCCGTCGGTGGCGAAGATCGTCCGGAACACCAAGGAGTAGGAGACCAGGCCGACCGCGCAGGGCAGGAAGATCGCGGTCCGCCACAGCCCCTTGAAACGCAGGTTACGGTCGTTCAGCAGGTTGGCCAGGATCAACGCGATCACGAGCATGATCGGCACCTGGATGATCAGGTACACGAAGGTGTTCTGGACGGTGAGCTTGAAAATGTCGTCCTGCAAGAGGCGCTGGTAGTTGTACCAGAGCGGGTCGGCGAAGTTCAGCCGGGTGCCGCGCCCGGTCTTCAGCGACAGGATGAACGCCTGCGCCATCGGGTAGAAGCTCATCGCGCCGATCAGCAGGGCGGCGGGGAGCAGGAACACCCAGCCGGTCAGGTTGCGGCGTTCTTCGACGCCATGGCGGCGTCTGCCCCGGCGTGGGGTCGCTTCGTTGTCTCGGGCGGTTCCGGACGCACCTCCGGAACCCGTTGCGGTTGCCAATGTCGACACCGGGTGTCTCACTTCCTTGTGGGGGACGGGAGTCGGTGGGTGGGGGCCGGTCGTGCACCCCCACCCACCTGGACAGACGAACGACTACTTCATCGCGAATTCGACGGTCTTCTGGGCCTCGTCGAGGGCCGCAGCCGGGTCGGTGCCGTTGATGATCTTCGTGACGGCGGCGCTCACCGCATCCCGGCCCTCATAGTAGTAGACGCCGGTGTTATTCTTGGGCACCTGCTTGGAGAACTCGATCACCTTCTGGAAGACCGGCTGGCCGCCGAAGAACTCCTGCGGCTCGGCGTAGACCGAGCTGTCGGCCATCGGCAGCCAGTTCGCCACCGCACCCGAGGATGGCAGGATCGTGTCGAAGAGCTGCTTGGAGCCGGCGAACGTCTTGGCCAGGAAGTCGGAGGCCAGTTCGTAGTTGGCGTTCGAGCTGATCGCCCAGGACGAACCGCCGTTGGCGGAGTAGTTGGTTGCGCCGGTGACGCCGTCCAGCTTGGGCAGGTTGGTGATCGCCCACTTCCCGGACTGGTCCTTGGCGGTCTGCACCGAGCCCAGAATCCACACGCCGTTGAGGGTGCCCGCCACGTTGCCGTTCACGAACGAGCCCACGTACTCGTCCCAGGAGTTGACCTCGGTCAGCACGCCGGAGCTCACCAACTCCTTGTAGGTGTCGATCGACTTGAGCAGCGCCTGGTTACCGCTAATCGTCGGGTTGCCGTTCTCGTCGAACAGGCTGGCGCCGGCGCTCTGCAGCATCATCATGGCCATGTCACCCGAGCCGGACGTGGTCGACAACAACGGCTTCTTCGTCTTCTCCTTCACCACCTTGGCCTTGGCGATGAAATCGCTCCAGGTGATGTTCGTGAAGTCGTCAGCGGTGAACCCGGCCTCCTTGAGCACGTCGGTGCGCAGCGCCAGGACCGCGGTGCCGTTGTCGAACGGCAGGCCGTAGTTCTTGTTGTCGACGGTGGAGTAGGCCGTGACGCCTGCGGGGAACTGGCTGAAGTCGACCGAGGACTTCGAGAAGTCGCTGAACATCTCGGGGTAGTTGATGACGTTCTTCTGGAAGGCGTTGTTCTGCATCAGGAAGATGTCCGGAAGCTCCTTGGTCTCCCTGGACTGCGCCAGCGTCGTCAGCTTGGTCTGGACGTCGTCCCAAGACGTCTCGACGACGTTGATCTTCACGTCCGGGTTGTCCTTGTTGTAGATCTTCGCCGCCTCGTTCATCGCATAGATGTTGAAGGCGGGATCCCAGCACCACACCGTCACAGTGCCGCTCTTGGGGCCGCTGGCGGCGGCGCTCGTGGTGGTGGGGGCGGGTGCCGTGGCGCCGCCGCCGCAGGCCGCCAGCGCGATGCTCAGTGGCAGAGCCAGTGCCAGCGAGGCGAACTTTTGTAGCTTGTTCATTCGTGGTGACTTTCTCGTGGTTGCACCGAGGCGCGGGTCGATGCGGTCCCGAGGGGCTCCCTCGCCCCCACCTGGTTCGGACGGGCTCCGAATGTTTACGTAAACCTAACAGGATCTGCGCCTGGTGTCACTGCGCCTGAGGTAACAATCTCATAACGAAGGGCCGATCTGCAGCAGGGATGTTGACGTTGCCGGATGACGGCTAAGGGGCGCTATCATGCGGGGATGCCCACTACGACCAGCCGGGGACGCCGCAAGACCGGGCCGACGATCGAGGACGTCGCACGCCTCGCCGGGGTGTCGGCGCAGACCGTGTCCAGGGTGTCGACGGGAGCCGAGAGGGTCAGTGAGGCCACCCGGGTCAAGGTGCTCACAGCGATGGACCAGCTCGGCTACTCACCCAACAGAGCGGCGCGCGCCCTGCGCAACGGGGTCTTCGGCACGATCGGCCTGGTCGCGAGCAAGTTCGGACGCACGGGCGAGACCCTGATTACCGAAGCCGTCGTCGATGCGGCGGAAGCCAGTGAGCGATCAGTCACTCTGATCCAGGTGCGCCCGTCCGATCCGGAACAGTGGCAGTACGCATCGCACCGGATCTCGCAGCAGGCCATCGACGGACTGGTCATCATCCGTGCCGAGAATGCAGACCCCGAGTCACTGGCACTTCCCACCGGGCTTGCGATCGCGGTATCCGATTCCCGCCTGGTCGGCTACTACCCCTCGGTCGTCGCCGACCAGGTGCAGGGCACCCAGGACGCCGTCCGACACCTGCTCGACCTGGGGCACCGGACCGTCCACCACCTTGCCGGTCCGTCCGAATCCGGGGCGGCGCTGGTACGGACCAGTTCCTGGCAACAGGTACTCGAGCAGGCGAGAATCCGTCCACCCCAACTGTGGCAGGGAGACTGGAGCGCCGGTTCGGGCTACCGGACGGGCCAGCAGATCGCCCTCGACCAATCGGTCACAGCGGTCTACTGCGCAAACGACGAAATGGCGTTCGGGCTCATTCGCGCGCTCCAGGAGGCGGGCCGTCGGGTGCCAGAGGACGTCTCCGTCGTCGGCTTCGACGGAATCGAGCTGAGTGAGTTCTCCTCGCCTCCGCTCACCACCGTGAAGCAGGACTTCCACCAGATCGGGCAGGAACTGGTGCGGCTGCTGCTGGAGCAGTTGCGCTCCCCGGCAGCACGAACCGGTGGACGTGTCCTGATTCCCACGGAACTGATCGTCCGGGGCACCACCGCACCGCCACCGGTGCGCTGATGTGACCACGGCGCACGGCTACTCCGGCCGCCCTGCTGTCGAGGGCCGTCGATCGGTGGTCACGGTGACGAGGACTTCCAGGACGCGGTCGACGTCCGGGCTCCGGGTGTTCCAGATGACCTCCAGCGGCATGCGCAATGGCGGTGCCAGTGGAAGGCTTGTGGTGAGGTCTCCTCCCCACCCTCCCCGGCCGGAAATGACCCACGGATCAGTCAGGAGGGCCAGTTTCAAACGTCGCCGACAAACCGCGCTATACCGGCCGGCAAACCCCACAGCCACCACTCAGCGAAGCCCGGTCACGCGCACAGCGACGAACGATGGAGTGGGTGCCATGAACGCACCAGTCAACGATCAGTCCACCTCCCGACCGTTCGGGTCGCCGGCTCTCGACCGCCGTACGCTGCTCGGTATCGGCGGTGCTGTCGGACTTGCCGCCCTTGTCGGCTGTTCGGCGGCCGCCACCGCCGACAGCGCCTCGTCCGGCATGTCCGGCAGTGCCGCGTCCGGCGACACCGAACTCAGCGCCGGCACCTACACCGCGACGTTCGGCTCCTCCGGCGGCGGAGGTGGACCCGGTGGCGACTCCGGCGGCAGCCAGGAGCTCAGCGGCGCCTAGCTCGTCAACGGCATCGCCGCGACGATCGACGGGGGCACATGGGCGAGCACCACCGCGGACCAGAACGTGTTCTTGGTTGTCAACGGCGGTTCGCTGACGATCACCAACGCGACGATCACGAAGTCGGGCGACAGCTCGAACGAGGAGGCCTGCAACTTCTACGGGCTGAACTCGGCGATCCTGGTGGTGGACGACGGGTCGTCCGCGACGCTCACCGACTGCACGATCACCACGGACGCGGACGGTGCGAACGCGGTCTTCGCCGCAGCCTCGGGCGTGATCGCCATCGACGGGATCACGATCCGCACCAGCAAGGACTCCTCCCGCGGACTCGACGCCACCTACACCGGCACCGTCACCGCGAAGGACGTGGACATCACCACCGCCGGCGCCCACTGCGCATGCCTCGCGACCGACCGCGGCAACGGCACGATCACGGTCACCGGCGAAAGCAAGCTCGCCAGCTCGGGCGACGGCTCGCCGCTGGTCTACAGCACCGGCGACATCTCGGTCACCGGGGCCACCGGTGCGGCCACGGGCGCCCAGACGATGGTGATCGAGGGGAAGAACAAGATCACCGTGGACAGCTGCACGTTCAGCACGTCCGGGACCACCGGGATGATGGTCTACCAGTCGTTCTCTGGGGATGCGGCGGACTCCGATGCGACGGCCGAGAAGGCGTCCCTGGTGATCAGGGATTCGACGATCACCTCGACCACGGCGAAGCCGATGATCTACGTGACCAACACCACCTGCCAGATCGAGGTGACGTCGTCGAAGCTCACGCACACGGCGTCGACCCCGCTGCTGTCCCTCGCCGAGGACCGCTGGGGGACGTCCGGTTCGAACGGCGGCCATGCGGTGGTGACCTTGACCGACTGCACGGTCACGGGTTCCCTCGAGGCGGGCGCGAGCAGCTCCGCGACGGTCACCCTGATGGCCAGCCGCCTCACCGGTGGCACCTCAGGAGACGTGGAGGTCACCAAGGACACCTCGTCCACCTGGAGCCACTGACCTGACGATCCCTGAGCCTGACGAAGGCCCCGGGTTCCGCGACCCGACTCCCACTCTGCAGCGCGCTTGGCTGTCGCCACGCGACGGGCGCTCGGGGGTCACCCCCGCGACCGTCATGTCGTCTCACCACGAGGCACGGGCCGGCCGAAATCCAAACGGCGCAAAAGTAGCGGCGCCGTTCCTGAGGACGGCCCATCGCCGCAGACCCGACCTGAATCGAGGCCGGGCCTGCGTTCGTTCTGGAGTGTGCGGCGTCGGTCTTCGCCCTTGGGCGGTTCGGGCAAGGACCAGACCCGGCAGAAGCTGCGGCCCTGTCTG
>JAKOQD010000082.1 GCA_029778515.1 Actinomycetes bacterium | reverse complement strand
GGTCCGGAGCGGTGGCCAGCAGCAGGGGGTCATTCGGGGCATCGGGGCGAGGCCGGCCGACATCGTCGGGCGTCACCGGGCGGGCGACCAGCGTGTGCAGTTTGGCCAGCGCCTGTAGTGGCGCGTTCTCCCAAATGGGGCGGATAGCGGGCAGTTCGGCATACAGCGCCACGATCCCGGCCGCCGCGCGCCCCATCGGGGTGTCGTCGGCCGCCTGACCTGCCTTCCACACCTTCCACTCCACCTCGATGCCGTCGATGCCGGCAGAACTCGCGGCGCCGGCCAGTGGCGAACGGCGGGCGAGTTCCTCGCTCTTGGCGCGCAGCCCCCGGTCCCACAACATCGCGTCGAAGGCGGACCGGGCTGAGGCGGCGGCATCGGCGACGCCGGGCAGTTCGGCGACGGCGGCGAAGGCATCCACGGGTCCGACGCTACCGGGCCCCCGGCAGCCCGTTCTGTCGCGCTGTTCTCGCGACACGTCGACCCGAGCGACAACAGCGCAACAATCCGCTGAGCGTTGCGTGACCGGGCCGCACCTGATCGGATGAACCCAAGTCCGTAAGGAGGCCCAATGTCCGACGAAGCCCTCGAGAACCTGCTGCACGAGAACCGCACGTTCCCGCCCAGCGCCGAGTTCGCTGCCCAGGCCAATGCGAAGGCCGAGATGTACGACCAGGCCGCAGCAGATCGGCTGGGCTTTTGGGATGAGCAGGCCCGGCGGCTGCACTGGGAGACGCCGTGGGAGCAGACGCTGGACTGGTCGGAGGCGCCGTTCGCGAAGTGGTTCGTCGGCGGCACCTTGAACGTGGCCTACAACTGCGTGGACCGGCACGTCAACGCAGGCTTCGGCGACAAGGTGGCGATTCACTTCGAGGGCGAGCCGGGCGACACCCGCACCCTGACCTACGCGGACCTCAAGGACCAGGTCAGCCGCGCCGCCAATGCGCTGACCGAGTTGGGCGTGCAGGCCGGCGACCGGGTGGCCATCTACCTGCCGATGATTCCGGAGGCGGCGATCAGCATGCTCGCGTGCGCCCGGATCGGGGCGGCGCACTCGGTGGTGTTCGGCGGCTTCAGTGCCGAAGCCCTGCGCAGCCGCATCGAGGACGCCGAGGCCAAGGTCGTCATCACCTCCGACGGCGGGTACCGGCGCGGCAACCCATCGGCGCTCAAACCCGCCGTGGACGAGGCTGTCGCAGCCTGCCCGAGCGTGGAGCACGTGCTCGTCGTGCGCCGGACTGGCCAGGACGTCGCCTGGACGGACAAGGACGTCTGGTGGCACGACGTGGTGGATGCCGCAAGTCCCGAGCACACACCCGAGGCTTTCGACTCCGAACAGCCGCTGTTCATCCTCTACACCTCGGGCACGACCGGCAAGCCAAAGGGCATCCTGCACACCTCCGGCGGCTACCTAACCCAGACCGCCTACACGCACTACAACGTCTTCGACCTCAAACGCGACGACGTGTACTGGTGCACCGCCGACGTCGGCTGGGTGACCGGCCACTCCTACATCGTCTACGGGCCGCTGGCCAACGGGGCGACCCAGGTGATGTACGAGGGAACGCCGGACACTCCGCACAAGGGCCGCTGGTGGGAGATCATCGAGAAGTACCGGGTGACCCTGCTCTACACCGCGCCCACCGCGATCCGCACGTTCATGAAGTGGGGCAACGACATCCCCGCCCAGTTCGATCTGACCAGCCTGCGGCTGCTCGGCAGCGTCGGTGAGCCGATCAACCCCGAGGCCTGGATCTGGTATCGCGACCACATCGGTGGCGGCGACGTGCCGATCGTCGATACCTGGTGGCAGACCGAGACCGGCGCGATGATGATCAGCCCGCTCCCCGGCGTGACCGCATGCAAGCCGGGTTCGGCCATGGGACCGCTGCCCGGGATCCGGGCCGACGTCGTGGACGACAACGGCGAGCCAGTCGGTCCCGGCGGTGGTGGCTATTTGGTGCTCAGCGAACCGTGGCCGAGCATGCTGCGCGGGATTTGGGGAGACCCGCAGCGCTACATCGACACCTACTGGTTCCGGTGGCCGCAGTACTACTTCGCCGGGGACGGCGCAAAGTACGACGAGGACGGCGCGATCTGGCTGCTGGGCCGGGTCGACGACGTGATGAACGTGTCGGGCCACCGCATTTCGACCACCGAGGTCGAGTCGGCACTGGTCAGCCACGAACTGGTGGCCGAGGCGGCTGTGGTGGGAGCCGCGGACGAAACCACGGGCCAAGGCATCGTCGCTTTCGTCATCCTGCGCACCGACATGGCCGCGCCCGACGACGTCGCGCAAGTGCTGCGCAATCACGTGGCCACCGAGATCGGGCCAATCGCCAAGCCACGTCAGATCATGGTGGTCGGGGAACTGCCGAAGACCCGTTCTGGCAAGATCATGCGCAGGCTGCTGCGCGACGTCGCGGAGAACCGCAGCCTCGGGGACGTCACCACATTGGCGGACCCGTCGGTGATGAACCTGATCAGTGAGGGCCTGAACAAGGGTGACGACTGACGGCCGATCGGAGATCTTCCAGCGGCTGCCGCTGACGGAGCGCCTCTGGGTGCTGCGGCAACTGCAGAGTGAGACGGTCGGCGGCGCGCTGCTCATCATCGCCGCAGCGATCGCGCTGGTGTGGGCGAACTCCCCGGCTGGCGACCTGTACTACGACCTCGCCAACTTCACGGTCGGCCCGTCGGCTCTGCATTTGAACTTGACGCTCGCGACGTGGGCCGCGGACGGCGTGCTGGCGATCTTCTTCTTCGTGGCCGGCCTCGAGCTGAAGTACGAACTTGTGAAGGGTTCGCTGAGCCGGCCCTCGCAGGCGGCGGTCCCCGTGGCCGCGGCTTTGGGCGGAATGGTCATCCCGGCGCTGATCTACTTCGGGGTGAACGTCAGCGCGGCAGGTGGTGAGCCCAGCGGCTGGGGTATCCCGATGGCCACCGACATCGCGTTCGCGCTGGCGGTGCTCGCTGTCGCCGGCCGCCGACTGCCAGTGGCCCTGCGCGCGTTCCTGCTGACGCTGGCGGTGGTGGACGATCTCGGGGCAATCCTGGTCATCGCGATCTTCTACTCCGATGTGTTCAACGTCCTGCCGTTCCTCGGGGCGCTGGCGTGCATGGCTGCCTACTGGCTGGCGCAGCGGGCACGGATCACCTCCGGCCTGCTGTACGTGCCGCTGGCGGGGCTCACCTGGGTGCTCATGCACGAGTCCGGCGTCCACGCGACCGTGGCCGGTGTTGCGCTGGCCATGCTCACGCGCATCACCACCGACCCGGGTGAGGACGAATCCCCCGCAGAGCGCCTGCAGCACCGCTTGCACCCGCTGTCGGCCGGCTTCTGTGTGCCCGTCTTCGCGTTCTTCGCCGCCGGTGTCGACCTGCGCGGTCAGAGCCTGCTGGATTCGCTGAGCGAGCCGGTCGCGCTGGGCATCATCCTCGGCCTGGTCCTGGGCAAGCCGATCGGCGTGCTACTCGGGGCAGGTCTGACAGCGCGATTCACGAGGGCATCGCTGGCCAAGGGTTTGTCCTGGCTGGACGTGGCGGCCATCGGTCTACTGGCCGGCATCGGGTTCACAGTGTCCCTGCTGATCGCCGAGCTGGCCTTCGAATACGGCAGCGTGACCCAGGAGGACGCGAAGGTCGGCATCCTGTCCGCGAGCCTGCTGGCCGCCATGCTGGCCATTGTTGCTCTGCAGTTGCGCGCCCGGCAGTACCAGCGCCTGTACGACGTCGAGGAACGCGACGAGGATCAGGATGGCATTCCCGACGTGTATAACCATGAGCGCGGACTATCGTGACCATATGGCTTTGACCACCAAGAACAGCGAGCCCGGCCTCGTCGAACTCGTGCGCTCGGCAGCGGCCGACACCACCGAGCTCGTCAAGCAGCAAATCGAACTCACCAAGACCGAGATCCAGCAGAGCGTCAAGACCGCCGGTTCGTCGTTCGGCCTGCTTGCCGTGGGCGGGGTGATCCTCGGACTGGGGCTCATCTTCTTGCTGGTCACGATCGCCTACGTACTCGTGCAACTCGGACTGCAGGTATGGGCCGGCTTCGGCATTGTCACGCTCTTCCTGTTCATCGTCGGCGCGATCCTCGTGATGCTCGGGCGCAAGCGCGCCAAGAGCGTGCAGGGTGCCGAGCGGTCGATGGCGGCCCTAGAGGCGACGAAGGCGACGTTCCGAGGCTGAGTGACCCTCTCCCTCACGCCGTACGAGGCGATCCACGCGCCGGGGCCGTGGACCCATCGGCTGGTGTCGGCCAACGGCGCGCAGTTCCATCTCGCCGAAGCCGGTGCTGGGCCGTTGGTGCTCATGCTGCACGGCTTCCCGCAGTACTGGTGGACCTGGCGCGGCTACCTGCCCGCTCTGGCCGAGGCCGGTTACCGGGTGGCCGCCATGGATTTGCGGGGCTACGCCGGGTCCGATCACTCACCGCGCGGCTACGACCCGATCACGTTGTCCAACGACGTGCTGGGGGTGATCGCCTGCCTCGGTGAGCAGTCGGCGGTCGTCGTCGGCCATGGCTGGGGCGGGCACATCGGCTGGACCTCGGCCCGGCGTTCCCGTTCGGTCCGGGGGTTG
Source organism: Actinomycetes bacterium (assembly GCA_029778515.1). The sequence goes on along the minus strand of JAKOQD010000082.1, from coordinate 515 downwards.
GTGGCGCTGTCTGCGCCGCACCCCGTGCGGTTGCGGGAGGCCGCTCGTACCCAGCAGCAGTTGAACGCGTGGCGCTATGCCTTGCGGTATCAATGGCCCTGGCTTCCGGAGCGCGACTTCGCCGATCACGACGCGATACGAGTGGCGGAGGTACTGCGCGACTGGTCCGTGCGCCAGGAATGGCTGACGCCGCATGTCCGCGAGCACTTCCGGGCAGCCTTCCTCGAAGCGAACACGGCGCATTGCGCGATGGAGTACCACCGGTGGGCCTGGCGCAGTTACGTGCGCGCGGACGGCAGGCGGTTCAACACATTGATGGGCGCGGAGCCGATCCGGCAGCCGGTGCTCCACCTGCATGGCCGCCAGGATCCGACGGTGCTCTCGGCCACGACCACCGGCAGTGAGCTGCACGTCGCCGGGGACTACCGGGCCGAGGCGATCGACGGCTGCGGGCACTTCCCGCACGAAGAAAGGCCGGACGTGGTGCTGCCGTTGCTGCTGGAGTGGTTGGGGTC